>JBOFJB010000466.1:0-7111 GCA_051650465.1 Dermatophilaceae bacterium
CTCGGTGCCGCACGCAGTGAGGCTGGCGATCAGCGCGGCCGTCCCGAGGCCCACGACCAGCGGCCGGATGAGGTGGTTCGTCGTGCGGGTCACGACAGGGAACATAGTTGACTCCTCGATGTTGGGGCGCTGGCGGCCCATCTATCACCTGAGAGGGCCGGCCGAGCCGGTTTGTTCACGACTTTCGCGGGCGCACCGCAGGTGACCGGCCAGGCCCGGTGGCCGCCGTGAACTCTTTCGGCTTGGGTCTACTCTCACCTACGTGACGGGCCGCCGGAGCCCGGCGTCAACGGAGGTCACCATGTCACTTGTCCCTTGCCCGGCCTGCACTCGTTCGCTGTCGGCCGCGGCCGTCTCCTGCCCGGCCTGCGGCCATCCGATGCAGATGGCCGGCGGGCCCAATGCCGCCCAACGCACGGGGAACAGCAAGAACTGGACGAAGATCGCCGGCATCGCCGGAGCCACCTGGGCGGTGACCGATGTGGTCCGGATGGTTGTGGCCGTGGTGTTCTTTCTGGGGTTGTTCGGGTTCCTCGCGGTACTCGCCGTGACGAGCTGACCGGCCGCGCCACCCGTCCTGGCCACGGAGGTCGCTGGCGCCGGCAGCGCGGCCCGCAGCGGATGGCCGTTGACAGACTCTGACCCCGACCGACCGTCTCGGATGACAGTGGATCAGTTCGGCATCGATGCCGCCGAGTTGACGGCGAGATCTCACCGCTGGTCTGCTCTGGCGAAGTGCCCTGCGGGAGTCCGGAGTTCGTTCCCGGCGTGCTCGCTTGTCTGACAGCACCAGTCGTCATCGCCTATCGCAGCGGCCTCGTCGACCATCGCTGACGAGGGGGCGTGGTGACGATCTCACGCCCGTGGTGCGGAACTCTGGGCGTCGAGCGCACGGTCGAGGTTCGCGCACTGCATACCAATCGGTTGACACCTGGAGTGCCGTGGCACCTATGACTACCCAGATCGCCATCCGTCTCGACGATGGTGAGCTCGCGGCCCTTGACGCCGAGGTCGTCGAAGGTCGAGCCGCGAGCCGCTCGGAGGCACTCCGCCGGGGGATTGCGCGCCTGCGGCGCGAACAGCGGCACCAGCGCGAGGAGGCCACTCTCGTCGAGCTCGCTCGACGAGGCGAGCCGGTCTACCCGGATCTCGACGGCATCCTCGACCTGCCGCCTCCGTCGCTGGACTGATGCGCACCGTCGCGTCGGTCCAACTGGACAAGCGCCGACCGGCCCTGATCCTGACCTCGCCGTCCAGGCTCCATCTGTTGACCTGGGTGACCGTCGCGCCGATCGCCAGCACGATCCGCGGCATCACGAGCGAGGTGCCGGTGGGGCCGCGAAACGGGCTGGACCACGACAGCGTCGTCAGCTGCGACACCATCACCACGGAGCGCCGTCGGCGACACGATCGGGCTGCTGTTCGACGATCAGGAGCCGGCGCTGGCCCGCGCCATCGCCGACGCCTTCGACCTCGAGCTCCCATAGCCGCCGGTCGCCACCCGACGGGGCTCCGCCGGCCGCACGTTCCCCAGGGCTGCTCCGAGCTCGACGAACATCCCGCGACCGTCGTGCTCCCCGGCGATGACGAGCACGGCGTCGGCCTCGAGCACGGCGGCCAGATCCTGGGTCGCGAGCCTCACCGAGACGGCAGGCGCGAGAGCGTAGTTCGTCAGCGTGGCGTCGGGTCCTCGGCTCCGGTCGAGGGTGAGCCTGTGGCCGGCGGCGACGACCGCACGTTGCACCGCCTGCACGGCGCCGATGTCGGATATCGACCCGGCCAGGTACATCTTCACGTCGGTACGCTCTCACGTGTCGACCCCCGTGGGACTGCGCGCTGACCGTCAGCGGCAACCGGCCCAGCCCGCCCGCCGGCTCAGAAGCTCGTGCCGCCGACCGCCACATCGCGCTCGGCCAAGGTCACTGGAGGTTCTCGGTATCTGGTAGTTCGGGGTCCTCGAATATTGGTACTTCAAGGCGCTCGAAAAGTGGTAGTTTTCGCCTATGGCAGCGCCATCGAAGGCTATCGTTGCCCGAAGGGTCACGCCGCTGCTCGACGCCCTGTCTACGGAGGAGCCCGTCATCGCGCTCCACGGCCCTCGGGCAGTGGGCAAGTCGACCGTCCTGCGCACCTTTGCTGCCGCGCGCGGAGTGCCAGTGGTCGACCTGGACGACCCGGCGGTGCGCGAGGCGATCCTGGCTAATACCACCGCGGCCGTCGGGGAGCACACCCCGCTGTGTCTGGACGAGTACCAGCACGCTCCCGACCTCCTCGATGCGCTGAAGGCTCGGCTGAACCGAGAGGGTGGCCTGCCCGGGACCGCGGTGCTCACTGGTTCTGCCCGTCAGGATGCACTTCCGCGGACCGCTCAGGCGCTGACCGGGCGGCTGCACTCCATGACGATCTGGCCGCTGTCCCAAGGAGAGTTGGCCGGGGAGGTCGAAGATCTCCTGCCGGTCCTGCGCGAGGACCCAGAGGCCGCGGTCCATGCGCATCCGTCCTCGACGATGGCCCGGAGCGAGTACATCGACCGAGTCTGCGCGGGCGGCTTCCCGTTGGCAGTTCATCGGACGCCCGCGGCTCGGAACCGGTGGTTCGACGACTACCTGACGCAGTCCGTGGAGCGCGATGCCCTGGAGCTCGTGCGCATCCGCCAGCGGCAGGTCCTGCGCGAGTTACTGAACCGCCTCGCCGGACGGACCGGTCAGGTCCTGAACCTGAGCGAGGCCGTGAACGGTCTCGGCGTGGATCGCAAGACCGCTGAGGAGTACACCAAGCTCCTCGAAGACCTGTTCTTGGTCGCGCGGCTTCCGGCGTGGGGCAAGACGCTGCGTGCGCGCGCGGCATCCAGCCCCAAGTTGCACGTCGTCGACTCAGGGCTCGCAGCCCGACTGCTGCGGCTGACCCCGGCCAAGATGGCCAGCCTGGACCCGACCGCGCTCACCGAGTTCGGCAACCTGCTGGAGACCTTCGTGGTCGGTGAGCTGCGCAAACAGGTCTCCTGGCTGCCGGAGCGGGCAAACGCAGGGCACTGGCGTACTCACGATGGTGACGAGGTTGACTTCGTCGTTGAGTTCGACGACGGTTCCGTGCTGGCCTTTGAGGTCAAGGCCGCAGAACGCGTCCGAGGCAAGGACTTCTCCGGGTTGCGCAAGCTCCGCGATGCGCTGGGTGCCCGGTTCGTGGCCGGCGTGGCCTTGTCAACCGGATCGAGATCGTTTACCTACGAAGACCAGCTCCACGTCATGCCCGTCGATCGTCTATGGACGCCGGTCAACTAACCCCAAGGCTGATCCGTGACAGCACCTCGCCGAGCTCCGGCGCCGCGGACGCCAGGTGCTGGTACTCGCTGGGGCCGCCGGATGAAGCGCGCGCCCGAATGTTGCTCATCGAGAGGGGCGGTCGCCGACCGCCATTGGAAACGGAAGGAACATCTCCACCTCGATGCTGAGTTCTTCCCGGCACTGCTCTGAGCAACGCCTGATGTGAGGTCTCCCCGGGTTCGCGGTGACCGACGACGACATCCCAGCAGTCGGGGTAGTGCTGCCGTTGCGGATGCCGATGCGGCAGCAGCACTCACCCGTGGTGAAGGAGCGCCGCGCCAGCGACGAGGGTTGTCGCGCCGCCGGTGTCCCTTCGGCAGAGCAGCAGTCGCGACCCTCGAAGCGGCGCTCTCGAAGCGACTGTCTCCTATGTACGACTCGTCGCCGATGAAGGTGTGGGAGCCGGTGACCGTCGCGTCGTGGCCGCACTGCTGTGCTGCTTCACTCGGGGTTGACCAAATCTGGCGAGGGGACGAACTGCCTGCCGAACTCCATCCATGCCGGCTGGACCTCCGGCGGCAGCCGAAGACCCTCGGTCCGTATCGAGTCGGCAAGTTCGTTGGCAGCGTCCAAAGTGGCTGGCCCGCGTTCCGACTGGACGATCTTCTCTGTGACCTCGGTCAGACCACGACGTGCGGTCTTGGTAGGCAGTGGCAGTAGCGCGTTCACCAATGTGGGCACCCAGTGAGGGTCGAGATCGGCCATACCCCACCGATTAAGGACGAAGCCCTCGACAACGCCCAGCCGGTAGTCCGTAGGCCAGGCGCCAAGGTCCTCGGATGTGACGCATGGGTCGATACCGACCTCACGCGCGACAAAGGTCCAGCCGGCTGCCCGTTGGGCGAAGGCGGCACCGAGGGCATGCTGAACCTCTGGTGGCTGGTCCGGCAACATGACCGCGTCAAGGTGCTTCTGGAGGGACCGCCTGGTGACGGCCCCGTGCAGCTCGGCGATCAGGAGATCGGCCTCCCCGATGAGGATGTGCTCGAGTCGGCGCAGCGCCCATCGCACCCACAACAGGGTGGCGTCGGCTACCACGCTCGTCATCTCGGCATCGACCGTCACAACCTTCGCTCGGCCGTGGCCAGTGCCGAAGTCGTTCCGCACGCCCCGCACGTTCAGAATCATCTTCTTTGCGTGTTCCGCAATAGAACGAATCTCGGGCGTCATGCTTGTGCCGGGGCCCGGCTGGCGCGATAGGGCGACGTGGGCACTGTTCACAACGGCGTTGAAGTCATCGCCGCTGGCCACCACCAAACCCTTGGCGTCACAGACGGCTCGGGCCACGGACTCGACCAACTCCTTCGCCGAGCCCAGCGCCCATGAGTCATCCCCGGAACTGGAGGCGGTCGCAAACCTGACTCGGTGTTGGTCGATCGCGGCCCAAGTGGCCGAGTCGAGGTGATCTGGTTTCGCAAGAGCCGGATCCATCATCGAAGTGTCGATCACCGGGTTTGCGCCGCGCAGGTCGATCTCGCAAGCGGCCACGACAACGAGGACAACCTCACGTCGGGCCAGGGCCGGACACGCCCTACCAGTGCGGAACCCAGGGGCTGTCGACACGGCGTGAGATCGTTGAGTACAGCAGTCGATCAGGGAGGGCGTCGCAGTGGGCAAGGGATTCAACATCAATAGGCAGGCGATTCGGGAGATGAGCCAGGAGATCGAGAAGGAGTTCGCCAAGAACCCCGTCCGGGTTCCACTGGAATCGGACGCGAGCGGCGTGAGATTCCCCGCCGCCACTGTCACCAACAACTACCACGGCCCGGTCGTCACGGTTCACGGTGACAACGCCCAGTTGGCCTGGGACAACCAGATGGTGAGCCAGACGCAGAACCAGGACATCGCTCGGGGCTACGAGGAGCTGGCAAAAGTGGTCACCGGCCTACTCGCGTCGCTCCCGGCGCTGGGCCTCTCCGACGACGACGAGCAGGAGGCCAAGTCCACCGCCGAAACCGTGTTGGGCGAGGTCGTCAAGGACGAGCCAGACCAGGGCCGGATCAAGCGCGGCATCACCATGCTCAGGGGCCTGCTCGCTCCCATCGGGACCGGTGTCGGAACCGCCGTCTCGGACGAGTCCGCCGAGCTTGCCAAGACGGTGATCAAGGGGCTCGGCAGCACCCTGCCGTTCTAGAGCGTGTCTCTCAATCGGTCTTGGTGTGGAGGATGCTGGCGGCCAGGAGGACACCACCGAGGAACGTGCGGGCGTGTTTGTCGTAGCGGGTCGCGATACCTCTCCACTGCTTGAGCCGTAGGTAACTACGCTTGACGGTGTTCCGCTTCTTGTACGGCTCGCGGTCGAAGGCTGGTGGCCGGCCGCCGCTGCTGCCTTTGGCCTTGCGCCGGGCGATTTGGTCGGACTTCTCCGGGATCGCGTGCTTAATCCTGGCGCGCCGCATCCGTTTCCGCGTGCTGGGGTGCGAGTACGCCTTGTCGGCCAGCAGCCGGAAGTCCCACGCCCGCCCGGCCCGCCTATAGTCCTCCAGCAGCGGCATCAACTGGGGGTTGTCCCCCGCCTGACCACCGGTCAGACGGACCTGCACCGTCGCGGTGCGCTGGTCCGCGAGGGTATGGATCTTGGTGGACAACCCGTCACGGGAGCGGCCCAGCGCGTGGTCAACCGGCTCGGGCGGCGGTTTCTTGTACTTCGATCGTGCCTCCGCGCACCGCGGGACCTGCTCAGACGCCTCCGTGGTGACCGAATCCGATCGGGCACCGGCCGCGTGCTGGTGCGCCCGCACGATTGTGGAGTCCACCGCCAGCAGACGCTCGATGTCGTCCTGCCCGCTCTCAGCGACCAGGCCGGCGTCTTGGACCGCGTCCAGGATCTGCTGATAGGTGCCGTCGGTCGACCAGCGGAAATGCCGCTTCCACACCGTCTGCCACGGCCCGAACTCACCCGGCACATCCCGCCACGGCGACCTCGTCCGGTACTGCCAGCAAATCCCTTCCAGCATCAACCGGTGATCCGACCACGGACGACCCCGACGGCCCCCCCCGAGATCGGCAGCAACGGCTCGACAACCGCCCAGAACTCATCCGAAACCTGCTCCTGACGCACCATGACCCCGATCATCGCCGCCCGAACCCCCCAACCATTAGGAGACACGCTCAGTTGAGTCGGGTGAACGCAACTTCGGACACCCCGGTAGGCGAGCGTCATCCGGCGTCGTCTAGGTTGCGTGCAACAGGCTCAACCCGAAACGTCCCACCAAGGAGACCGAAGAACCATGGCACGTGCAGTCGGCATCGACCTCGGCACCACGAACAGCGCCGTCGCCGTCCTCGAGGGTGGCGAGCCCACGATCATCGCGAACGCCGAGGGCGGTCGCACCACCCCGTCGGTCGTCGCGTTCAGCAAGGGCGGTGAGGTGCTCGTCGGCGAGATCGCCAAGCGCCAGGCCGTCACCAACGCCGACCGCACCATCCGCTCGGTCAAGCGCCACATGGGCACCGACTGGGGCTCCGACGACATCGACGGCAAGAAGTACACCGCGCAGGAGATCAGCGCCCGCATTCTGCAGAAGCTCAAGCGGGATGCCGAGAGTTACCTCGGCGAGACCATCACCGACGCGGTCATCACCGTGCCCGCGTACTTCGACGACCACGAGCGCCAGGCCACCCAGGAGGCCGGCGCGATCGCCGGCCTGAACGTGCTGCGCATCGTCAACGAGCCCACCGCGGCGGCCCTCGCCTACGGGCTCGACAAGGGCAAGGAGGACGAGCTCATCCTCGTCTTCGACCTCGGCGGCGGCACCTTCGACGTCTCGCTCCTCGAGGTCGGCAAG
>JBOFJB010000467.1:0-3162 GCA_051650465.1 Dermatophilaceae bacterium
TCGTCATCCTCGACGGCGGTGCGGTGGCCGGCTCGGACCATCTGATGACCGACGGCGGCGTCGCGGGCGTCACGCTCATCGATCTCACGAGCGCCGCCCCGCGGCTTCTCGAACCGGAGCGGGTGCTCCTCACCGTCGAGCCCTCGACTCAGGCCGGTACCTCTCCCGAACTCGCGGTGACCACGAGCACCGGTCGTGAGGTCGTCGGCCAGGCCGACGTGCTGGGCCGCGCACCGGCCGAGGCCCTGGCGCGCCAGATATCGGCGCTCCGACTCTCCCAGGCGTCCCGAGGGGCCGGGAACTCGATGGCCGTTGGTCTCGGACTCACCCAGATGCTCGGCATCGAGGACGCGCGCGGCATCGACCTCGCCTCGACCTGGGCGCCCCGGCCCAACCGTGACCGGCTACGGGTGCCGATCGGTGTCGGCCCCGACGGGCACCCGGTCTACTTAGACCTCAAGGAATCCGCCCAGGACGGCATGGGGCCGCATGGCCTGCTCATCGGCGCCACCGGTTCTGGCAAGAGCGAGTTGCTGCGCACCATGATTCTTGCCCTGGCCATCACCCACGACCCGGAACAGTTGAACCTCGTGCTGGTCGACTTCAAGGGTGGCGCGACGTTCGCGCAACTGCACAAACTGCCGCACACCAGCGCGGTCATCACCAACCTCGCCGATGAGTTGGCGCTGGTGGACCGGATGACGGACGCCATCAACGGCGAGTTGGTGCGCCGCCAGGAGTTGCTGCGCAACGCCGGCAACTTCGTGTCGCAGCGCGACTACGAGAAGGCCCGGGCCTCCGGCGCGCCACTGGCCCCACTGCCGAGTTTGCTCATCGTCTGCGACGAGTTCTCCGAGTTGCTGACCGCCAAACCGGACTTCATCGACATGTTTGTGCAGATCGGCCGGGTCGGCCGTTCGCTCGGGGTGCACCTGCTGCTCGCCTCGCAACGGCTCGACGAGGGTCGGCTGCGCGGGCTGGAGACGCACCTGTCGTACCGGTTCGGACTGCGGACCTTCTCGGCATCCGAGAGCCGGTCGGTGCTCGGGGTGCCGGACGCCTACGAGTTGCCCCGCGCCCCCGGTCATGGCTTTCTCAAGGCCGGGACGGAGGGCCTGGTCCGGCTACGCACGGCCTATGTGTCCGGGGCGTACCGCAGCCCGCGGGAACGGGTGCGCGCGAGCGGTGGACGCGAGGAGGTGTTCGACTTCTCGACGGCGTACGTCGCGGTCGAGCCGGACGCGGCCGAGCAGGCGGAACGGGAGGCCGAGGAGCACGACGAGAAGGAGGCCGCACGCGAGGCCGCCGAGGGCCCGGACCTGGGTGTCGAGACGGTGCTCGATGTCATCGTCGACGAGTTGAACGGGAAGGGCACACCGGCACACCGGGTTTGGCTGCCGCCGCTGGGCCAGCCGCCGACCCTCGACCAGATCTACCCGAACCTGCGGGTCGATCCCCGGCTCGGCCTCACCGCGGCCCCGGACTCCCGGCACCCCTCGCTGCGCGCGGTGATCGGCATCGTGGACAAGCCGCTCGATCAACGACGCGACCCACTGCTTGTCGACCTGTCCACTGCCGCAGGCCATTTCCTCGTGGTGGGCGGCCCGCGCAGCGGCAAGAGCACGATGCTCCGCGCCCTGGTCACCTCACTCGCGCTCACCCACACTCCGGAGCAGGTGCAGTTCTACGGGCTCGACTTCGGCGGTGGTTCCCTGGCCTCGCTGCGCGGTCTCCCGCATGTCGGTGGAGTGGCGGCACGTAGCGATGCGGATGCCGTGCGGCGCACCGTCGGCGAGATGTCGGCGCTGCTGCGCTGGCGCGAACAGTTGTTCGGCGAGAACGGCGTCGAGGGTATGGCCGCCTACCGCCGGGCGAAGGCCGACGGCGCTTTCACCGAGGACCCGTTCGGCGACGTCTGCCTCGTCGTCGACGGCTGGCAGGTGATGCGGAACCAGTTCGAGGACCTCGAGATGGCGATCGCCGAGCTGGCCACCACCGGCCTGTCGTTCGGCATCCACCTGCTCGCCGCAGCCTCCCGCTCAAACGACATCCGGACCAACGTCCGGGACATGTTCGGCGCCAAGGTGGAGTTGCGGCTCGGTGACCCACTCGACTCGATGGTCAACCGTCGGGTGGCGATCACGGTGCCGGAGAACAGCCCCGGGCGTGGCGTCGTGGCGAGCGAACACCAGATCCTTGGTGCGCTGCCGCGGGTCGATGGACGCACCGATGTCGAGAGCATGGCCGACGGTGTCGCGGACCTGGTCAGCCGGGTGTCGCGGGCATGGCCCGGTGCCCCGGCCCGCCGAGTCCGGATGCTCCCGCAGGTCGTCGAGCGTGACCAGTTGCCGCCGATCGCGCAGGAGTCGGCGGCCATCCCGATGGGCCTGCTCGGCGATGACCTGTCGACCTTCGCGCACGACTTCGCCGCCGACCCGCATCTGCTGCTTCTCGCCGACGTCGAGTCGGGTAAGACCAACGCGCTTCGCCTCATCGCCCAACAGGTCACCGCCCGAAACACCCCGGAGCAGGCTCAACTGCTGATCGTCGACTACCGCCGGGGCTTGCTCGGTGAGGTCGACCCGGGGTACCAACTCGGCCACACGACCACCCGCGATGCCACCGAGTCGTTGGTCGCCGACGTGTGCACGGCGATGCGGAAGCGGCTACCCGGTGACGACACGACACCGGAGCAACTGAGAGCTCGAAACTGGTGGAGCGGGCCCGATCTCTACGTTCTCGTCGACGATTACGACCTCGTGGCTTCCCCCAGGGGCAACCCGCTGGAGCCCCTTGCCGAACTGCTGCCGCAGGGCCGCGACATCGGACTGCACCTTGTCGTCGCGCGGCGGAGCGGTGGAGCGTCCCGCGCCCTCTACGAGTCGTTCATGCGTGGCCTGCTCGAACTGGGCACGCCGGGTGTGGCGATGTCAGCGCCAGCAGATGAAGGCAAACTCCTCGGTACGGTGAAGTCCGCACCGCTGCCACCAGGGCGTGGGTGGTACGTCAGCCGCCGTCACGGCCAGCACCTGGTGCAGCTCGCCTGGGCCGCACCGACGACGTGAGCCGCTGACATGGCCGACGAAGAAGCATGGGGAGAGTCACCGCACGACTGGGGGAGTGACACCGGAAATTGGGGGCGTGCTGATAGCCCCTTTGGTG
>JBOFJB010000468.1:0-4272 GCA_051650465.1 Dermatophilaceae bacterium
TCGCTGCGAAGCACACCCGCTATTCGACGCACCGCGTCGTAGGAGAAGTTCATGAGCAGCTCGGTCTTCGGCTGGAGGGTCGCGGACCAACCGCTCTTGCGCCTCGCGACGAGCGTCCGGACCACGACGTCGAAGGCCACCGTGAGACCGAAGGGATCCAAGAAGACGAAGAGTGGTGCGTCCCCAACCCGTGAGATCACGTCATCCAGGTGTGTTTCGACGGTTCCTTGGCGCACCTCGTAGGTGTCCGCCGGCACGTCCTTCTCGATGAGGAGGTCCTGTAGGCGAGCCACATAGCCAGGCTCCTTGTCGGAGAAGATCGAGTGAACTGTCCGCAAGCGCGCCATGGCGATCGCCGTGTCGACCACGAGTTCTGGCGAGCCTGGCGCCTGATCCTCGTAGCGCCCCGGACCGGAGTACGCGTCGTAGATGAACACCGTCTTGCCCGGCGCACGCGAACCGACCTTGCCCGCCCAAGCGGGCACGTACGTCCTGAGCAGACGGTGCTTGTAGATGGCGGCCGCTTGTGGGGACTCGAAGAAGGTCGAATTGCTTGGCACGAAGTCAGAGTCCCAGGTGGCAGGGACAGAACCGGGTGAGAGGATACAAGGTCACATAACCGGCCGATGAGGCTCGGCGGTTTTCCATAACGCAGCGTTTACGATTCACTGCCGTCGCCGTTGCGAAGTCTTCGCTGCATCTCGACATCAGAAGCCGCCATCGCGGGCCATGTTGTTGAAGCGGCTGTAGTGGCCCTGGAACGCCAGGACGATGTCTTTGGTGGGTCCGTTGCGGTGCTTGGCGACGATGACGTCGGCCTCGCCGTCGCGCTCGGGGTCGGACCGGTCGCGGTGCAGGAGGATGACGACGTCGGCGTCCTGCTCGATCGAGTTGTGCACCGCGATTCCGTCCGCGATGAAGTTGTGGCAGTCGAGCACCGTCGCGTCGAAGACCTCCTCCACGCCGGCCGGCTCGACCGCCACCACTTCGTCCCAGAAGACGTCGTTCGTCGCTGACAACTCGAGTTCCGCATCGTCGAGAACCGCCGCCACTGTGGCCAGCCGCGACGTGCTCCGCTGCCCGGCGTAGGCAACAGCCGCGGACGACTCGTCTGCACCACGTGCCAGTTCGCGCCGCGGCACCCCACGACCAACGACGGCGTCCTCGAGCTCACCCCAGATGTCGTCGTCGACCGTCCCGACCTCTGCCTCCTGGGCACGGACAACCGCCAGCAGGCGATCCGCAGCCTCCTGCCACACCGGCCCAGCCCCGATCTCCTGCAGGAACCGGCGCTGGCTGTCGACGCCGTCGACCGCCAGCACGTGCTCGGCATCCTCGACCCGCTGGGACGTCTGGATACCGAAACGCAGCAGCAGCCGCGCCACACCCTCAACCGCGACCCGCGACCCGAGCCGGCACTCGACGGCACCACCGTCGCCGTCGCACCGCACCGACCCGGCTGCCGTCCACACCTCGGCGACGAACGCGGCGATCTGCGCCTTCGGCAACGCGAACACCTCGGCCGGCACACCGTCATCCGCCCTCGCCGACACCAGCGACCGCGCGGCAACGAACACCTCGACGTCGCTCCACTCCGTCACGTGCAGCGGTGAGGGCACGTGGCGGGGGACGGCGATGCGGTCGCCGGTACGGAGGGAGGCGAGCGGCATCCACCCGTCGTAGGTGAGGAACGGATGGTTCTCGGTGGCGCGCACCGTCTTTCCCGACGCGAGGGTGAGCCGCATGACCGGAGCCAGGCCCGTCGAGAAGGCGTGCGTCATGGTGCGCTTGGTGTAGCGCAGCCCGTCATCCAGCGCCCACACCGTGACATCGCGCTCCCCGGTGCGGGCGAGCTCGCCGATCGTGGTCTCGGCACCGGTGTCGGCGCGCAGGATGCGGGTGCCGGCGGGCAGGCAGCCCGACTCGCGCAGGTCGGACATCTGGGGGCGCTTGTCGGTGCGCTGCTCGGGGCCACGGTTGAGCTGGCTGATCGCGATGACCGGCACCTCGAGTTCTTTGGCGAGCAGCTTGAGCGCCCGGGAGAACTCCGCGACCTCCTGCTGACGCGACTCGACCTTCTTGCCCGACGTCATCAGCTGCAGGTAGTCGATGATGACGAGCTTGAGGTCGTGCTGTTGCTTGAGCCGGCGGCACTTGGCCCGGATCTCCATCAGCGACATGTTCGGGCTGTCGTCGATGAACAGCGGCGAGTCGCTGATCTTGCCCATGATGCGGGCCAGCTTGTTCCACTGCTCCTGGCTCTTCAGGCCGCGGCGCAGGTCCTGCAGCTGGATCGTCGCCTCGGCCGAGAGGATGCGCATGGTGATCTCGGTGCGGCTCATCTCGAGCGAGAACACCGCCGTCGCCAGGTTGTTCTTGATCGCCGCCGCCCGCGCCACGTCGATTCCCAGGGTCGAGTTGTGCGTCGGCACCATCGTCCGACCCGCGAGGTAGAGATGCTCGGCATTGTGGACCTCCACGCAGCGCACCGGCACCGACACGACCGGCCGCACGTCATCCACGTACCGCCCGTCGTGCACGACCTTCGGCCGCAGACCCAGCTGCGCCAGCTCGACCGTCGTGTGTACGACCCCGCCCACGAACGCCCACTGATGCTGGGCGTCGGCGGTGATGACCGTGCCGTCGGAGAACTCGACCTCGTAGCACGGCCGACCCTCCATCACCTCGGTCGCCGCCACCACCCGGGTCGGCCGGCCCGATGCGTCGAGCAGCCGGTCGCCGACGGCCACCTCGCCCATCGTCGTCCAGCCCTCGGGCGTCGGCAGCGGGGTGTCGAGCGCGAGCGCTTTGCCCACGGCCGGCCTCGCCGCGACGACGACCATCTGGCCCGGATGCAGCCCGTTGGTGAGGTCGTCGAGTTCGATGAACCCGGTGGGTACCCCCACCATGGTGTCGCTGCGCCCGGCCGCCGCCTCGATCTCGGTCAGTGTCTGGTCGAGGATCTCGGCCAGTACCGCGTAGTCCTCGCCGCCGCGCTTCTCAGCAACCGAATACACCTCTGCCTGAGCCCGATTGACGATGTCGTCGATATCGCCCTGGCCCTGCGCGTAGCCCATCTGCACGATCCGGGTACCGGCCTCGACCAGTCGCCGCAGCACCGCGCGTTCGTGGACGATCTCGGCGTAGTAGCCGGCGTTCGCCGCCGTCGGCACCGACTGGATCAGCTGATGGAGGTACGCCTGCCCGCCGACCCGAGTGAGGTCGCCGCGCTTGCCCAACTCGTCGGCCACGGTGATGGCATCGGCCGGCTCGCCTCGCCCGAACAGGTCGAGCACCGCGTCGAAGATCACCTCGTGCGCCGGCCGGTAGAAGTCGTGCGCCGTCACCGCTTCGAGACAGTCGGCGATGGCGTCCTTGTTGATGAGCATCGAGCCGAGTACCGACCGCTCGGCCTGCACATCCTGCGGTGGCACTCGCTCGCCGGGAGGCCCGTCGTCAGCCGGGCCGCGGTCGGTGGGGCCGCCGAACGCCGTGCTCAGCTCCGCGATCGACACCCGGTCACACCTCTCCTGACCCCACCACTGAGGTCTGTCGCTACTCGCCTGTGAGCCGCCCTCGCGGCCCGTGGACACGTTCCCACTGGCCCCCGACACCGGCCCTGCGCGAGCACCGTAGGCCCCGCCGACCGGCGTGCGCCACATCGTTGGCGAATGTCCATCACGGTGCTGTGCACAGCGTGTGGACAACGTGGGGAAAACGCCGGGCACCGTTGTGCACTGCCGGTGGACAAGTCTGTGGACGGCCGCCCGGTGCGAGCACCGACAAGCGTGCTGACCTGGACGGACGTCATCCACCTGGTGTGTACGTAAGAAAGTACGGGCGTGTTGCGGTCCACAGAACGTTGGCCGCATCGTTCGGCGGAACCACCTGCAACAGCCCGGCTCGGCGTGGTAGTGCGGCGAGCAGGGCGACTCCCGACGACAGCGCGAGACCGGATGCCGCAGCGTCAGCCGGTACGGCCGTACCGCTCCGCTGTACGGGCCCGCGCCTTGGCCGCCTCGACCTCGCGGTCCTTGGGCGGTGCAGGTGTCACCAAGGAGTCGATCAGCCGGCGAGTCGCCTCGGCGACCTCGTCGACGGCCCGGTCGAACGCCACGACGTTCGCCTGCGATGGCCGGGTCGACCCGCTGACCTTGCGCACGTACTGCAGTGCCGCCGCGTGCACTTCGTCGGTGGTGGCCGGTGGCTCGAAGTTGTGGAGTTGGCGAATGTTGCGGCACATGCGTTTCACGGTACGACGCCGGCCGCCAA
>JBOFJB010000469.1:0-1747 GCA_051650465.1 Dermatophilaceae bacterium
ATCCGCTCGACACCACCACCTGACCACCGACCACGATATGGAGGAACTCATGGCCACCACCTTCGACCCCTTCCGCGACATGGATCGCATGCTGTCGAACGTGTTGCGCACCCCGGCGACGACCGCCATGCCGATGGACCTCTACCGCACCGGAGAGGTGTACGTCGCGACGATCGACCTTCCCGGCGTGGACCCCTCGACCGTCGATGTGGACGTCGAGGACCGCACCCTGACCATCCGCGCCGAGCGTCGACAGCAGCCGGACGGAGAGGTGCAGTGGCTCTCGCACGAGCGGCCCAGCGGCACCTTCGCCCGACAGCTCACCCTCGGCTACGGCGTCGCTCTGGACCGGATCGAGGCCGACTACACCGACGGCGTCCTGACGCTCACCATCCCGGTCGCCGAGGAGGCCAAGCCGCGGAAGATCGCGGTGAGCCACCGTCGGGGCCAGCAGGTCATCGAGCGCGAGACGCGGGAGCGGTCCGACGCCGTCCCCGCACCTGCCTGACCGACTCGGAGAGGGGCGGCACCGACGTGCTGGTGCCGCCCCTCGTCGTGTCGTCACGACCAACGCGGGAGGAACGGGCCCGTTGCGAGAGAATCACCTCGTGACAGACCTCGTTCGCAACCGGCTGGCGTCCGAGCTCGTCGACGCCGGCCGACATGTCGTGGCTCGCGGCCTGGTCCAGGCCAGTGGCGGCAACCTCTCGGCTCGCATACCTGGCACCGGTCGCTTCATCGTCACGGCCACGGGCAGCTGGCTCGACCGCCTCACGTCCGACGATCTCGTGGAGCTGACCCTGGACGGCCGGCAGGTCGGCGGCACCCGGTCTCCGTCGGTGGAGTGGCAGCTGCACGCCCGGACCTACGCGGTGCGCGACGACGTCGCCGCGGTGGTCCATCTCCATCCGCAGCACGTGCTGCTCGTCGACCTGCTGGGTGCGGCGATCCGCTTCACGACCCTGGACCACCGGTTCTACCTCGGCTCCGCCGCGACGGTGCCGTTCCTCCCGTCGGGGTCGGTTGAGCTGGCGGACGCCGCCGCAGCCGCGGCGCGGGCCAGCGACGCGGTGGTGCTCTCTCATCATGGCTGCTCGACACTCGGCGACACGGTCGAGATGGCCCTGCGCCGTGCGCTCAACCTCGAGGAGGCCGCGACGATGACCTATCGCCTCCTGCTCGCCGGTGACACGACGAGTGACTTCCCTGCGCAGTGGCGCGACCGGATCGTCGTCGGTTGACCGGTCTCACCGGGCGAGCGCCAGGCTGGCGAGTGCAGTCAGCCAGGAGACGAACGACCCGACCAGGAAGTACTCGGTCACCTGGTCGATCCCGACTCCCTCGACGGCCGTGTCCTCGCCGCTCTTGGCCTGCAGCTCGGGGAAGCGGATGAGTCCCTTGGCGGCGATCACCAGCCCTGCTGCGGCCAGCTGACCGGCGAGCCCCAACCCGAGGATGAGCACCCGTTCCATCGGCCCGAGCAGACGCCCGCCGCGAAGCTGGGCGGCCGGTTCCGGGTCGAGGTGAGGGGTGCTCGAGCGGGACGGGCGGAGCGCCCCGACCGCCACGAGGACCACCCTGACGACGACGTTCGCGGTGGCGAGGTTGACGAGCAGCAGCCCGACGACGAGGAGCACGCGACCGGGTGAGGTGTCGGCGGCGACCACCGGGAGTGCCGCCCAGCCGAGCCACCGCTCGAGCGGGCCGCCGGCCTGGCTCGCCCATCCGGACAGTCCGACCAACCAGG
>JBOFJB010000470.1:0-15466 GCA_051650465.1 Dermatophilaceae bacterium
TGTAACGTCGCGCTGTGACCGGTGCACCCCGAACGCGCAGCCCGCAGCACCCCGTCGGCCGCATCCCGGTGCTCGACGTCGCACCCTGTGTCGATCACGGCGCCCGGCCCGCCAAGGCCGTGGTCGGCGAAGAGTTCGATATCACCGCCACCGTATTCGGCGAGGGTCATGACGCGGTGGCCGCCACGGTGGTGCTCACCGACCCGGACGGCCGGGCACGGCGTCTGCCGATGACCTGCGCCAACCCCGGCCTGATGACCTGGGCCGCCCGGGTTTGCCCCGACACCGCAGGCTGGTGGCGCTACCGCGTCGAGGGGTGGAGCGACCCCTACGGCTCCTGGGAGCACGACGCCACGATCAAGGTCCCGGCCGATATCGACACCGAGCTGATGCTCGAGGAGGGTGCCCGACTGCTGCGGCGCGCCCTGACCCAGGTGCGGCGCACCAAGGCGCAGGGCCGCGTCATCCGGGATGCCGTGGCCGGTCTGCGTGACCGGGCCCGGCCGCCGCTGGCACGGCTCGGCGCCGGCACCACCGACGCGCTGCGCGAAGAACTCGCGCAGCGGCCGCTGCGCGAGTCGGTGAGCGCGTCGCCCGAGTTGTCCCTGCTGGTCGAGCGCGAACGCGCCCTGGTCGGCGCCTGGTACGAGATCTTCCCGCGCAGCGAGGGTGCCCACTACGACGAGGCCGAGCACCGCTGGGCCAGCGGCACGCTGCGCACCGCTGCCGAGCGGCTCCCGGCGATCGCCGGGATGGGATTCGATGTCGTCTACCTCACCCCGATCCACCCGATCGGGCAGACCGCGAAGAAGGGCCCAAACAACACCCTCGACGCCCGTCCGGAGGACCCAGGCAGCCCTTATGCGATCGGCTCGGCCGACGGTGGACACGATGCCATCCACCCCGACCTGGGGACGTTCGAGGACTTCGACCACTTCGTCGCCGAGGCCGCGCGGCTAGGGATGGAGGTGGCGCTCGACCTCGCGTTGAACTGCTCGCCCGAGCACCCGTGGGTGACCAGCCACCCGGAGTGGTTCACCACCCGCGCCGACGGCACCATCGCCTACGCCGAGAACCCGCCGAAGAAGTACCAGGACATCTACCCGCTGAGTTTCGACAACGACCCGGCCGGCCTCTACGCCGAGATCCGTCGCGTCGTGCAGGTGTGGGTCGACCACGGCGTCACCGCGTTCCGGGTCGACAACCCGCACACCAAGCCGGTGGAGTTCTGGCAGTGGCTCATCGACGACGTCGCGCGCGATCACCCCGAGATCATCTGGCTCGCCGAAGCGTTCACGAAGCCGCCGATGATGCACACCCTCGCCAAGGTCGGGTTCCAGCAGAGTTATACGTACTACACCTGGCGCAATACCGCCGCCGAGCTACGCGAGTACCTCACCGAACTCTCCGGGGATGCCGCCGCCTACATGCGGCCATCGTTCTGGCCGACCACCCACGACATCCTCACGCCCTATCTGCAGTTCGGTGGACCGGCGGCGTGGAAGCTCCGTGCAGTGCTCGCCGCGACCCTGGTGCCGACGTACGGCATCTACGCCGGGTACGAACTCATGGAGCACGTCGCCCGCCCCGGAGCCGAGGAACAGATCGACAACGAGAAGTACCAGTACACGGACCGTCATTGGGCCGACTATGAGCCCGGCGGGCCGAAGGACGGGCAGTCCCTCGCGGGCTGGCTGACCATGGTGAACGACATCCGGCGAGCGCACCCGGCCCTGCACCGGCTGCGCGACATCCACTTCCACGATGTCGACGACGAGAGTTTCCTCGCCTTCTCCAAGCGCCGCCGGATGCCGGACGGCACTGACGACGTCGTGCTGGTCGTCGCGAACCTCGACCCACACTCCACCCGGGCCGCCACACTGCGGCTGGACCTGCCAGCCCTGGGGTTCGAGCCGAGCGACAGCGTCGAGGCACACGACCTGGTGACGGGTCAGGTGTGGACCTGGCAGCGGGACGTCTATGTGCGGCTCGGCCCCGAGGTGGAGCCAGTGCACGTCGTCGCGGTGCGGAGGCCCTGGTGAGCGTGATCCCCGGACTGGGGCACTCCGCCCCCGGCCTCGGTGCCAACCAGCCCGGCCTGCGGCACGACCCCGAGTGGTTCCGCACCGCGGTCTTCTACGAGGTCCTCGTGCGCGCGTTCGGCGACAGCAACGCCTCGGGCGAGGGTGACTTCGCCGGTGTGACCGCCCGCCTGGACTACCTCCAGTGGCTGGGGGTGGACTGCCTGTGGCTGCCACCGTTCTACGCCAGCCCGCTGCGCGACGGCGGCTACGACGTCTCCGACTACACCCAGGTGCTCCCCGAATTCGGCACCCTGCCCGAACTCACCGAACTGGTCACCCAGGCGCACGCGCGCGGCATCCGGATCGTCACCGACTTGGTCCTCAACCACACCAGCGACCAGCACCCGTGGTTCCAGGCCTCGCGCAGCGACCCCGAGGGCCCGTACGGCGACTTCTACGTCTGGAGCGACACCGACGACCGGTACACCGACGCCCGGGTGATCTTCGTGGACACCGAGACCTCGAACTGGACCTTCGACCCCATCCGCCGGCAGTTCTTCTGGCACCGGTTCTTCAGCCACCAGCCCGACCTCAACTTCGAGAACCCCGCGGTACACGAGGCGGTGTACGACGTCGTGCGCTTCTGGATGGCGATGGGCATCGACGGCTTCCGGCTCGACGCGATTCCGTACTTGTACGAGGAGGAGGGGCACACCGGGGAGAACCACCCGCGCACCCACGAGTTCCTCGCCGCGCTGCGGGCGATGGTCGAGGCGGAGTTCCCTGGCCGGGTGCTGCTCGCCGAGGCGAACCAGCCGCCGCGGGACGTGGTCGACTACTTCGGCACCGAGGCGGTGCCGGAGTGCCAGATGTGCTTCCACTTCCCGGTGATGCCGATGCTCTTCTACGCGCTGCGCGAGGAGAAGGCCGCACCGATTCGGGGCGTGCTCGCCGACACCCCGCCGATCCCGCCCGGCTGCCAGTGGGGCACGTTCTTGCGCAACCACGACGAGCTGACCCTGGAGATGGTCACCCCGGAGCAGCGCGCCGCGATGTACGGCTGGTACGCCCCCGACCCGCGGATGCGCGCCAACGTCGGCATCCGGCGCCGCCTCTCCCCGCTGCTCGACAACAGCCGCCCCGAGATCGAACTCATCCACGCCCTGCTGCTCTCGCTACCCGGCTCGCCGTGCCTCTACTACGGCGACGAGATCGGGATGGGCGACAACATCTGGCTCACCGACCGGGATGCCGTGCGCACCCCGATGCAGTGGACCCCGGACCGCAACGCCGGCTTCTCGCACGCCGACCCCGGCAAGTTGTACCTTCCGGTGGTGCAGTCGCTGGTGCACCACTACACGCACGTCAACGTCGAGGCGCAGATGGCGTCGGGGTCCTCGCTGCTGCATTGGGTCCGCGGGGTGCTCGCGGTACGCCGCGAGCACCCGGTGTTCGGGCTGGGCGATCTCACGGTGTGCGACTCCAGCCACGAGCGCGTCCTCGCGTTCGTCCGGGTCGACCGGCGCGACCGCGACGCAGAGGACCGCTCCGCACGAGCGGTGCTCTGCGTCAACAACCTGTCGTCGCGGCCCCAGGCCACCACGGTCACTCTGCCCGGCGAGCTCGCCGGCTGGCAGACCCGAGACCTGTTCGGCGGCAGCGGCTTTCCGGACATCTCGGATGACGGTGAGCTGCACCTCACGCTCGGGTCGCGCGACTTCTTCTGGCTTGCCCTGGAACCGGCCGGCGGCGTCCGTGGCTGAGCTCCACCACGACGCGGTGCTCGTGCCCGGCACGCTCGAGTTGCTCGAGGCATGGATGGGCGACCAGCGCTGGTACGCCGCCAAGGGGCGCCGGCCGCGGCTGCGCCGGGTGGGCCGCTGGCGGCTCGACGACCCGGCCGGCGACGTCGGGGTCGAGACCCTTGTCGTCGTTGACGACTGCGGCACCGACCCGGTCGTCTACCAGGTGCCGCTCACCTATCGCGCCGCGCCGCTCGCCGGGGCCGACCACGCCCTGGTCGGCGTCCTCGAGCACTCGGTGCTCGGCCGGCGGTGGGTCTACGACGCCCCCCACGACCCGGTGTACGCCGCCCAGCTGCTCGAACTCGTGCAGGGCCGGGTCCGGGCCCGATCCAGTTCGCTGTCGCACACCGACGACGGCACCGTGCGCGGTGTGCCGCAGCGGAGTTGGTCCACGGAGGTGCGGGCCCGGACGTCGCGCGTGCTGTCCGGTGACCAATCCAACACCTCGATCGTGCTCGACGGCGACCTGCCGGACGGGCGCCACCTGCCGCTCGTCATCAAGGTGTTCCGGATGCTCTCCCCCGGCGACAACCCCGACGTCGTGCTCCAGGGTGCACTGATCGATGCCGGGTCGACTCGGGTGCCTGCCGCAGTCGGCGCGGTGACCGGGTCCTGGGGCCACCCGGGCAGCGGCGGCGACCTACCGTCATCCGGGCACCTCGCCGTCGCCCAGGAGTTCCTCCCCGGCGTGGAGGACGCGTGGCTGATCGCGCTGCGGGCGGTCGAGGAGGGCCGCGACTTCTCCGGCCCGGCACAGGCCCTCGGCGCGGCGACCGCTGAGGTGCACCTGGTGCTGGCCGACGCCCTCGGTACCTCCCCCACCACGCCGGAGCAGGCCGCCGAGGTGATCGCCGGGATGCGCCGGCGCCTCGACGCCGCAGTCGCGGTCCATCCCGCGTTGGAGGAGGTTCGGGACCGGGTCGAGGCCGTGCTCGGGTCGCTTCGGACCGCGAACTGGCCGGCGCTGCAGCGCGTCCACGGTGACTACCACCTCGGCCAAGTGCTGCACTCTGCCGAGCGTGGCTGGGTGCTCGTCGACTTCGAGGGCGAGCCGCTGCGACCGCTCGCGGAGCGCTCACTGCCCGACCAGTGGATCCGCGACGTCGCCGGCATGCTGCACAGCCTCGACTACGTCGGACGCAGATGGGAACAGCTGCAAGGCGGGGGCGCGCGTGCCTGGGTCGCGACCGCCCGAACGTCCTTTCTCGACGGCTACGCGGCACGCTCCGGCGAGGACCCCCGGGTTTACGGGTCGCTGCTCGCCGCATTCGAACTGGACAAGGCGTTGTACCAACTGGTGTACGAGGCCGGTAACCGCCCGGCCTGGCTCGACGTCTCGATCGGGGCGGTGCAACAGCTCACCGGGCAGTGGGCCGCCGGCCCCACCAGTGCAGGAGGTCCGTCGTGACGCCCACCCCCACCCCCGAGGTCGGCGGGGCCATCGCTGCGCTGGTCCAGGGCCGGCACCAGCAACCGCACGACCTGCTCGGCCAGCATCTCGAACCGGAAGGTCTGCGGATCCGCGCGCTCAAGCCGCTCGCGGCATCCGTGCGGGTGCGTTTCGATGACGGCACCGAACTCACCCTCACCCACGAAGCCGAGGGGGTGTGGACCGCCATCCGGCTCGATGCCACCCGCACCATGGACTATCGACTGCTGGTGACCTGGGACGACGGCGTCGAGCACACTCAAGACGACCCGTACCGATTCGCCCCGACGCTCGGCGAGGTCGACCTGCACCTCATCGGCGAGGGCCGGCACGAGCAACTGTGGACCGTGCTCGGTGCCCGCATCCGCGAGTACCCCGGACCGATGGGCACCGTGCGTGGGGTGTCGTTCGCGGTGTGGGCGCCACGGGCGAAGGCGGTCCGCGTCGTCGGTGACTTCAACGCCTGGGATGGACGGGTGCATCCGATGCGGCTCGTCGGGGACTCCGGGGTCTGGGAACTCTTCGTTCCCGGCGCCGACACCGGGTCGGTGTACAAGTACGAGATCCGTGGCGCGGACGACATCGTCCGCACCAAGGCCGACCCGCTCGCCCGTCGTACCGAGACGCCCCCACACACCGGCTCGGTGGTCGAGGAGTCGACGTACACCTGGGGCGACGACGACTGGATGACGGCGCGCTCCGCACGCGACCCGCACACCGGGCCGATGAGCGTCTATGAGGTACACCTCGGCTCGTGGCGTCAGGGACTGTCATATCGAGAACTCGCCGAGCACCTCGTGAACTACGTCGTCGACCTCGGCTTCACCCACGTCGAGTTCCTCCCGGTGATGGAGCACCCCTACGGACCGTCCTGGGGTTACCAGGTCACCGGGTACTACGCCACGACCGCGCGCTTCGGCCCGCCCGACGACTTCAGATACCTGGTCGACACGTTGCACCAGAACGGGATCGGCGTCATCCTCGACTGGGTCCCGGGCCACTTCCCGCGGGACGAGTTCGCGCTCGCCCGGTTCGACGGTCTGCCGCTGTACGAGCATCCCGACCCGCGCCGCGGCGACCAGCCCGACTGGGGAACCCACGTGTTCGACTTCGGCCGGCTCGAGGTCCGCAACTTCCTCGTGGCCAACGCGGTGTACTGGCTCGAGGAGTTCCACGTCGACGGTCTGCGGGTCGACGCGGTCGCCTCGATGCTCTACCTCGATTACTCGCGCCGAGACGGCGAGTGGGTGCCGAACGTGCATGGCGGTCGGGAGCACCTCGAGGCGATCACGCTGCTCCAGGAGGCCAACGCCACCGCGTACAAGCGAGTGCCCGGCATCGTCACCATCGCCGAGGAGTCGACGTCGTGGCCCGACGTCACCCGGCCCACCGACCGCGGCGGCCTGGGCTTCGGCCTGAAGTGGAACATGGGCTGGATGAACGACACGCTCCGCTATCTGCACGAGCAGCCGGTGCACCGGCAGTACCACCATGGGCTGCTGACGTTCTCGCTGATGTACGCGTTCAGCGAGAACTTCCTGCTTCCGGTCAGCCATGACGAGGTCGTACACGGCAAGGGGTCTCTGGTCAACAAGGTTCTCGGGCCGATCGCGGACCGGATCGCCACGGTGCGGGCTTTCCTCGCTTATATGTGGGCTCATCCGGGCAAGCAGTTGTTGTTCATGGGGTGCGAATTCGCGCAAACCGCTGAGTGGGCTGACTCACGTTCGCTGGACTGGTGGCTGCTCGACCATGCAGCGCATTACCGGGTGCACAACCTCGTCAAGGAACTCAACGCGTTCTACCGGGCGCACCCCGCGATGTGGGCCCTGGATGCCGAACCGGCCGGTTTCCGCTGGCTCGACGCCGACGACACCACCGGGAACCTGCTCTCGTTTCTCCGTTTCGCCGAGCACGACGGCCGCGGCGACCTGCTCGCGGTCATCGTCAACTACAGCGGCGAGGACAAGGAGTGGGTACGGGTCGGCGTTCCGCGAGCGGGGCAGTGGGAGGTCGTGCTCGACACCAGCGGGTTCGACGAGCACAGCACGCCGAGCCAGACCGGCCGAGTACTCGACACCGAGCACCAGCCCTGGAACGACCAACCGTTCTCGGTTACGGTGCGCGTCGCCCGCCTTTCCACGCTCTACGTCACTCCGGTTGCAGGTGCCGGCAGGGTCTGATTCCATCGACGTGAGGAAACATGACGGGGATTGTCGTTCCTGACTCATCGGCATCGCAATACGCGCTCGTCGGACCGAGCCGGAAGACCAGGCGTCGTGGTCGGCAACGGCGTCGACCACAGGTGATTCGAACCGTCGACTCGCATCTACCTGAGGGGACATTCGACGAATCTACGGACTCGGCACGAGCTAACCCGGCAGGGGCACGTAGGGCCCCGCGCCATCCGCGACGGTCTGCGCAGCATCGAGCGTTACACCCCACCGTTCACAGATCGATCGCTGGTCAACCTGTCACTCAACGAGCACTACGCGCCGCCTTCTCCCTCGGTCCGAGAGGCGCTGCACGGTCTCGACCCGATGCGACTGGTCACTTACGACATTGAGATGACCGACACGCTCCGCTCGAGAATCGCGGAGCGAGAGGGCGTCTCGATCGGGAACGTGCTGCTCTGCGCTGGCTCGTCGAGCGGCTTGCAGCTTCTCTTCTCCTGCTTGCGTGACGGCACCGTGCTGCTGCCGTCGATCTGCTGGACCTACTACCTCAATCTCATCCGTCTCCACGGCCTGGCCGTGGAGACCTACGACATCGCCGAGGGCGAGCACAACTTTCACGTCGACCTTGCGTCGGTCTCCGGTGCGGTACACCGCCACGACCCGACGCTCACACTCTTCATCAACCCCCACATGCCGACCGGCTCACTCGTCAGTGCGGAGGCGATCGCCGCCGAGGCCACCAGGGAGCCGGAGATGCTCGTCCTCGTCGACGAGGCCTACCACGGCTTCAGCCGCGACGCCGAGTCGCTGGCGTCCGTGGTTCCGGATCGTCCGAACCTCGTCGTGTCGAGAACGCTCTCGAAGTTCTTCGGACTCGCCGGAATCCGGCTGGGATACCTGATCGCCCACGAGGATGTCGTCGACGAACTGAGCAAGGCGGCACCACCGTTCAGCGTCCCGACCGTCTCCGCGCGTCTCGCTATGGCCGCGTTCGAGAGCGAGTCCTACTACCGGCGCATCGGGGACGAGCTGACGACGGTCAGGGAGTCCTTCGTCGCACGCCTCTCCACCATACCGGGGATACGCCCCTATCGCTCGCACGCGAACTTCGTTCTGGTCGAGCTGGAGAGCGTCGAGCGAGCACATCGAGCAGAGCAGGACATCCAGGCAGCGGGGCTGAAGGTGCGCTCGGCAGGATCGTACGGCCTCCCGCAGTTCCTCCGGATCACGGTGGGCACCGAGGACGCGATGGAGTGCGTCACGGCCGCGCTCGAGAAGGATGTGTCCTGACGTGTCCTCGAGGAGCGTCTGTTTCCTTCTCGCGTTAGATCCGACCTACGCGCGGATGGCGACCGCGCTCGTGCGGTCGTTGACGGTCTTCCACCCGGGAAGCCCGATCGTCGTGCGCACGCTCGACGAACACCTCGACACTTTGAAGTCGTGGGTACGAGCACATGCCTTCCGCGACGTGTCGATCGTTCCCTTTCGCCCCGCCGTGGAACTGTCCTTCGGTGAGTGGCATCCGCTCGTGTGGGCCAAGCTCGAGGCGTTCGCATCCGACCCCGACATCGTCCACGTCGTACTCGACGTCGACCAGATCATGTATCGCGATTTTTCGGCGTGTATCGACGAGGCCGCCAAATCGAGCAAGACGATCTCGGCGAGTCCCGACATCAGTGACCTCCGCAGCCACCTGCTCGACTCTTTCGACGGGGCTCTCGACCTGACGACCTCCGCGAAGGTGCGCTGCTTCAACGCCGGCGCGATGATCGTGCGGCCATCGGGGAGCGCCTACATCGAGCTCATCGAGCTTGCCGAGCGCCACCACCGCGACGTCCGACTCCCCGAGCAGGCGATCCTCAACCTCTGGGCACGGGAGAACGAGGAGTACCACAACCTCGGCGACAAGTTCATGATCGAACCGTGGTCCCCGAAGCTTCTCGAGACGCCGATTCCCAGCTGCCTCGTCCACTTCTGGACGCCGAGGCCAGCGTTCTTCGGCGCGAACCCCGTTCGCTCGGCAGAACCGCGGTGGGACGCCTGCCTCACGGCGTTCCGTGACGCGACCGGAGTGCCCTATCCGCTCAAGCGATTCGAGCGCGACTTTCGGACGCGCCTGCGCGGGAGTCTCCAGATCGGGCGTGACGCGTGAGTGAGCACCGACGCACTTCGCAGGCGCGCATCGGGATGCTGACCTTCGAGTACGGCTCCATCCGCTGCGGCGGGATGGGAGCGACGGTGACTGCGCTCGCACGACATGTCGACCGAGAACGCTTCCGTCCGGTTGTCGTCCTTCCCCGCTCCGGCCACTCACCGACCTGGCACCACATCGAACGTCGCGACCTTCCCCACGCCGTCGCCGATCGCTACGACGACGACGGCGTGGAGGTCTGGCTCCTCGCCAACGAGCGACTCGACGGCGGTCCGGTGTATCCGGAACCCTATGAGCACGCCGGCATCAAGAAGACGGACGACTACGGTGAACGCGTCGCCGATCTGCTCTCCTCCCTCGATCTCGACCTCGTCCACCTTCACGACGCCTACGGCTACAAATGCCTCTGGGAAGCGCGTCGTCTCCGTGTTCCGACGGTCTTCACCGTCCATCGCCTCCACGAGGACGAGCCGCCTCTCGCATTCGCCGAGCTCGTCGCGATGCGACTCGCCGACCACATCACCACGGTCAGCGAGCCCTACCGGGTAGAGCGCGCCGACGTGCTCGGGCTGCGCGACGACGTGGCGGTGATCGAGAACGGGATCGACCTCGATTTCTGGTCGGTCGCCGCGGCACGTACGTCGGGGAGGGACCGTGCCGAGCGCCGACGGCGAACCGTCGAGCACCTGGGGCTGAGCGACGCACCGACCTTTGCTTTCGTCGGCCGACTCGACGGTGATCAGAAGGGAGTCGATGTTCTCCTCGACGTGCTCGCCGCGCGGGAAGCGCCCCTGTCGTTCAACGTGGTCGTCGCGGGCGAGGGCGACCGTCGGCTCGCAGACCGCATCGCCGAGACCGCCGCACGGTTCCCCCGCCACGTCCGAGCGATCGACCGGGCACTGACGCCAGAGGACGTACGCACCCTCTTCGCCGCGGTCGACGCCGTGGTGGTGCCATCGCGGTACGAACCGTTCGGCCTCATTCTCATCGAGGCGATGGCCATGGGTGCGCTTCCGGTCGCCTCCAGAACCGGCGGCCTCGCTGCCGTCGTCGACGGTGCTGCCTTCGCGCACGAGGTTCCGCCCGGAGACCCCGTGGCGCTCGGACGTGCGATGGACTCCACCGCAGCACTCCTGCTGCGCTCGACCGACCTCGGTGGTGTACGCGCCGCCGCCGTCTCCCGCGCGACCCGCTACTCGGCACGGCGAATGGCCGACTCCTACGGCGACCTCTACGCCCGAACCCTGAGATACGTCGTCCCAGAGCGTGACACGAGTGGAACGCCATGACTCCGAGCGCGAGCGCGGCGTGGACGGGCGCGAAATTGAAGGCTTTCTACTTTCTCTTCTACGGCTCCGTCGGAATCTACGTGATGTTCTTCGCCCCATACCTGCGAGGCCTCGGCTTCTCGGGCGCGGAGATCGGTTTCGTCACCGTGCTGGGGCCGTTCGTCGGGATCGTGGGTGCGCTGTGCTGGGCTGTCGTCGCAGATCGCTGGGGGGCGACGACTCGAACCCTGCGGTGGTGCACGATGGCTGCCCTTGCACCCCTGGTCTTCGTACCCTTTGCGCGAACGCCCCAGGAGTTCGCGGCGATCATCGTCCTCCACAACGCTTTCGCGCCTGCCTGTGTGCCGCTCATCGACTCGTTGACGTTCGAGTGGCTCAGAACGGAGCAGCGCGGGAACTACACTCGCGTCCGGCTGTACGGAGCGCTCGGTGGCCTCGCGACGGTGCAGGGCGTCGGTCTCCTGCTCACCCTGCGCGGCGAGCGGACCGCCGACATCGTATTCCCCGTCGCTTGGCTCTCAATCGTGGCAGCGATCGCTGCGCTGGCGCAGACTCTGCCCGAGGCGCCACCCCGAGACCGCCCACCGAAGGTGCGCGATCTCGTACGGCTCTCGCGCAGTCCGAGCCTTCGACTCTTTCTCTTCATCTGCCTCCTGCACTGGATCTGCTTGGCACCGTATGACCTGCTCTTCGGCGTGTTCCTCCGCGACCGGGGACTCCCGTCGAGCTTTGCGGCGACCGTTCTGGTGGGGGGCAGCCTGGCCGAGGCAGCGATGATGTTCGCCTTCACCGCGCTGCACAAGCGGATCGGCATCCGGTCACTGTTCGGTGCCGCCTTCGTCGTGATGGGCGTGCGGTGGTGGCTGCTTTCGGAGAGCTACGGACCGATCGCGATCGCGACAGTTCAGGTGCTCCACGGCGCGGCCGTCGGTCTCTTCTGGGGGACGATGGTGCAGGCGGTCGGCCACATCGTGCCCGCGCGCCTGCGGGTGACCGGCCACGCGTTGTTCGCCGCTGTCGTCGTCGGCGGCGGCAACACGGTCGGGTACTACCTCGCGGGCATCGGGTACGACCAGTTCGGCGGCGTGGATCAGCTTTTCCGTCTTGCGGCCGTATTCGAGGTGGCACCGCTTGCGCTACTCCTTCTCGTAGGACGCCGTTTCGACGCGCACGACGGGTCACTGACGACGAACGAAAGGATGCTGAGATGACGTACTCGAGGATCGAGATCTTCGGTGGAGCGACGCTCGTGGATGACGGTCGCCTCACCCTCACGGACGGTGTCGCATCCCGAGGCGAGAGACGAGCTCAGTCGGGAACTGTGACCTCTCTCCCGCTCGACAGCACAAGTGTGGACACGGTCGTGATGACCGAGACGCTCGAGTACCTCGACCCAGGTGCGGTGTTCAGGCTCCTGCTGGAGGTCCATCGCGTGTTGCGAGTCGACGGGCGCCTCCTCATCGAGATTCCCGACATCGGCGCGGTATTGGGCGAGTGGAACCACGAGACGCCGCGGCAGCTCTGCACGTATCGGCGCCACGATGACCCACCCGGCGTCTGGCGTGCTCCCGTGATCGATGCCGCGACGCTCGACGCGTTTCGACGAAGCAACTCGCCGATGCGGGTCGCGATCGATCTCACGAACCTCGTCGTCGAGAAGGAGCACTGCTGCCGCCTCGGTCTGCAGAGCGCGTGGAACCGTGACGAGCTCGCGGCCACGCTCGGCGTCGTCGGCCTCCAGGCGCTCTCCTTCGACGACACCGCGGCGGGGCAGCTTTCCGACGGGCTGCTCGCCACGCCTCGTGAAGGACGTCTCCGCTGCCTGGCCGCTCCCGCTCCGGTGAGCACCGCGATAGGCGACCTGCTCGGGGACATCGAGCGAGCGCACGCCGAATCGCGGTTCCATGCCGGTGTCTCCCTCGCGCGTGCAGGCCGCCACGACGACGCGATGCAGATGCTGCAGCGTGCGATCAGCGAGGACCCTTCGGTCGCGAGACGCCACTACCGCCTCGTGTGGGATCTCTACGTCCGTGCGCTCCGCGCTACCGCGGGTACGGCCATCGTGCCGAGCCCGACCTTCGCGACCGAGGGGCGCCACATCGGCCGCATCGACGGCGAAGTCGTCGCAGACGTGCGACGTGCGCTGGACCGGGCTCCCGTCGTCCACGTCACCGCTGCCGACGCCGCACCGGGCTACCTCTCGAACCCGAACCTGACATCCGAGGCGGAAGCGGCGATCAACCGGGACAATACCTACTTCGTGCTCGAGCCATCGACACTCGACGTTGCCGGTCCGCTCTTCGAGGCGCTCGCCGAGGCCGTCGAGGGGTGCCTTGAGACCCCATGTCGCATCGTCAACGTCCGTGCGTGGAGAACCGAGGCCCACGCCCGCCGGGTCGAGGCCAACGGCTGGCATCGCGACGAGCCGTATCCGCCCGAGGTGCTGAAGGTCATCGTTTATCTCACGGACGCAGGGCCGCACACCGGCACCACCGAGCTCGTCCACACCGACGGAAGTCACTCGATCGTCGTCGGTCCTGCAGGCACGTTTCTCGCGTTCCAGAACTCCGAGCTCGTCCATCGTGGTGTTCCGCCGGCCCATGGGACGCGAGCCATCCTCGAAGTGACCGTGACCCCACATCCGACGCGGGACCTGCGTCCCGTGTGCGCCGGTCAGAACGCCGACTTTCCCTACTCGCCCTGGCTGGCACTCGAGCAGCAAAGGACGCCTGAGCCCTCCGCGTCGACGCCTTTGTCGTGACCACTGACGACAGACCTGCCGTTGATGCGCGAGCGGGAGTCAGCCATGACCGGCTCTCGGACCAACCACGTCAGGAGCGCACCTCGGCTCGGGGTCGCGAGACTGTCGACGCTGTACCTCGTCCCGGGCTCCACGGCGAAGTGACCACCCCGTAAGAACGTCCAGAAGCCACCGGGCCCAGCGCACGGTACCGGGCCTGGGGCCGCCGACAGCATTGCGGCGCAAGGCATCTCGCGCAGCACCGGCAGTCGGAGCCAAGGTGCCCCCTGTCCTAGGTCAGCAGACCGAGATCGGTAAGCACCTTGATGGTCCGACCCTGCTCGCTCGCGATGTACTGAGTGAACTCATCGCCGGCCAGGTACTGGTCCTGCCAGCCGTTGACCACCAGCGCCTTCTGCCAGCCTTCGGCACCGCGCACCAACTCGATGAACTCGATGATCTTCGACCGCTCGGCGTTCGAGATAGACCTGGGCGCGACGACACCTCGCCAGTTGGCGATCACCACATCGAGACCCTGCTCAGTGAACGTCGGCGCGTCCACCACGCCCACCCGTTCCTTCGACGACACCGCCAACGGGCGCACCACGCCGGAACCGATGAGACCGGACAACTCAGCAACCCCTTCGACAGCCACCGCGATCTCACCAGAGAGCAGCAGCGGAGACAACGCGCCCGCACCCTGGACGCCGGTGTAGTTGATGTCCGTGGGCCGTACCCCGACGCGGCTGGCGAGCTCACCGACCACCAGCGAGTCCACCCCACCCGGGGAGGAGCCCGCGATAGCGACCTCCTTGGGCTTGGCTTTCCAGTCCTCGACGAAATCCTTCACCGAGGTGTACGGCGACTTGGTCGGTACCACCATCACCTCGTACTCGCTCGTCAGTCGCGCGATCGCGGTGGTGTCCTCAAATGTCGTGTCGGGGCTGTTCTTCGCGATGGAACCAATCACCGACAGGCTCATGACCAGGAGAGTGTTCGAGTTCTGCTCATCGATGAACTGCCGCAAGCCGACGGTGCCGCCGGATCCCGGGGCGTTACGAACCACGACGCCGAGGTCAGCCAAGCCGTTCTGGTCCATCACTCTTTGCAGTGTCCGAGCCGTGAGGTCGAGACCACCTCCCGGATCGGCTGGAGCGGTCAGGGTCAACGTTCCGGTCGGGTATCCCAGCGCCACACCGTCGGCACCGAGGCTGTCATCTGAGCCGCAGGCACCGGCTCCGAAGAGGAGCGCGGAGCCACCGAGCGCGCCTGTGAGCAGGCTTCGACGCGATGGCGTGTCGTGTGCAGCCGCTGGCCGGGTCGGAGCGCCCGACACTGGACCGCTGGCACTCTGGGCACGGTGTGAGGTCATCGTCTGTTCCCATGGGCAGTGTGTTGGCGTGGACGGGATGCTCGGGGTCGGCGGGCGGTTCGAGTCGGCTCTCGGTCATCCGACGCTCCGCAGGCGGTCGCTGCTCGGAACGGGCGAGATGACGGCCGGCCTCTCATCTCAGGTCGTGGGTGGGGGCTGCTGGCAACATTCGTCGTTCCCGAAGAGCGTGCTCGACGACCGCGATCAACACTCGCTTGGTCGCCTCACGGCTCCGAGCATCAGTGGTCAGGACGGGGACGACCTCCGGAACGGAGAGCGCTTCACGGACGTCCTCGATGGTGTGGTGCAACATCCCGTCGAACTGGTTGACGGCGACCACGAACGGGAGGTTGGCGTTCTCGAAGTAATCGATCGGCCCGAAGCCGTCAGCGAGGCGGCGGCTGTCGACCAGCACGACCGCGCCGACAGCGCCACGGACCAACTCGTCCCACATGAACCAGAAGCGGTTCTGCCCCGG
>JBOFJB010000471.1:0-3140 GCA_051650465.1 Dermatophilaceae bacterium
TCGTGCGCTTCCTGGCTGATCGAGCCGTAACTCATCGCGCCAGTGTTGAACCGCCGGACGATCTCGCTCACCGGCTCGACCTCGTCCAGCGATACCGGCTCGCGCCGCTGGGCGCCGCCGAACTCGAAAAGCCCGCGCAACGTCATCAGCCGGTTCGACTGTTCGTCAACCCGCTGGGTGTACTGCTTGAACACGTCGTACCGCCGGGCACGGGTGGCGTGCTGCAGCCGGAACACCGTGTCCGGGTCGAAAAGGTGCGGCTCGCCCTCCCGCCGCCACCGGTACTCGCCGCCGACCATGAGCGTGCGGTGCGCCTGCCGGATGCCGTCGGGCGGGTAGGCCGTCGCGTGCCGTGCCGCGGTCTCTGCGGCGATGACGTCGAGACCGACCCCGCCGAGCTGGCTCACCGTGCCGGTGAAGTACTCGTCCACCAGCGACTGTGACAGCCCGATCGCTTCGAACACCTGGGCGCCCCGGTACGAGGCCACGGTCGAGATACCCATCTTCGACATCACCTTGAGGACGCCTTTGCCGAGCGCCTTGATGAGGTTCGCGACCGCCTTCTCCTCGGTGACCTCGGTGATCGCGCCGCTGCGCACGAGGTCTTCGACGGTCTCCATCGCGAGGTAGGGGTTGATCGCGGCCGCGCCGTACCCGACGAGCAGCGCGACATGATGCACCTCTCGCACGTCCCCCGCCTCGACGATGAGCCCCACCTGGGTGCGGGTCTTCTCTCGAGTGAGGTGGTGATGAACCGCGGAGGTCAGCAGCAGCGAGGGAATCGGCGCGTGGTCCCGGTCGGAGTCGCGGTCCGACAACACGATGAAGCGCGCCCCACCAGCAATGGCAGTGGACACCTCGGCGAAGATCTGGGCGAGCCGGCCGCGGAGGGCGACCTCGCCTCCGGTGACGTCATAGGTTCCGCGAACCACGACGGTGGAGTACCCGGGCAGGTCGCCGTCGGCGTTGATGTGGACGATCTTCGCGAGTTCGTCGTTGTCGAGCACCGGGAACGGCAGCACCACCTGGCGCACGTGGGCCGGAGTCGCTTCCAGCAGGTTGCCCTCGGGCCCGATCACCGTCGCGAGCGAGGTGACCAGTTCTTCGCGGATGGCGTCGAGCGGCGGGTTGGTGACCTGGGCGAACAACTGGGTGAAGTAGTCGAAGACCAGACGCGGGCGCTCCGAGAGGACTGCGATCGGGGTGTCGGTGCCCATCGACCCCAGGGCCTCGGCGCCGGTGCGGGCCATCGGCGCGAGGAGCACCGCGAGTTCCTCTTCGGTATACCCGAAGGTGCGCTGGCGCCGGGCGACCGACGCCGCAGTGTGGATGATGTGCTCGCGCTCAGGCAGGTCACCGAGCCCGATCATGCCGGCGTGCAACCACTCCTCGTACGGGTGCTCGGCCGCCAGGCTCGCCTTGACCTCGTCATCCTCGACGACCCGGCCGGCGGCGGTGTCGACCAAGAACATCCGTCCAGGCTGGAGCCGGCCGCGCCGCACCACCCGCTCCGGTGGCAGGTCGAGCACGCCTGACTCGGACGCGAGCACGACGAGCCCGTCGTCGGTCACCCAATACCGGCCCGGGCGCAGGCCGTTGCGGTCGAGCACCGCACCGATCACCGTGCCGTCGGTGAAGGTGACGCATGCTGGGCCATCCCAAGGCTCCATAAAGGTGGAGTGGACCTCGTAGAACGCCCGGCGCGCCGGGTCCATCGACTCATGGTTCTCCCAGGCTTCCGGGATCATCATCAGCACCGCGTGTGGCAGCGACCGGCCGCCGAGGTGCAACAACTCGAGGACCTCGTCGAACGACGCCGAATCGGAGGACCCTGGGGTACACACCGGGAAAATACGCTCGAGATCTCCGGGGATGATCGACGACCTGAGTTGGCTCTCCCGGGCGCGCATCCAGTTGCGGTTCCCCTTGACCGTGTTGATCTCGCCGTTGTGCGCGATCAACCGGTAGGGATGCGCCAGCGGCCAACTCGGGAAGGTGTTCGTGGAGAACCGTGAGTGCACCAGAGCGAGTTCGCTCGCAAACCGCTCGTCGGACAGGTCGGGGAAGAACGGCTCGAGCTGCCCGGTCGTGAGCATGCCCTTGTAGACGAGGGTGCGCGCCGACAATGAGGGGAAGTACACCTCGACCTCCCGCTCGGCGCGTTTGCGCAGGCAGAAGGCGAGCCGGTCGAGGTCGATGCCGACGACGTTGCCGGCCTCGGCAGCGACGAACAACTGCCGGAAGAACGGCATCGTCGCACGGGCCGCGTGGCCGACGAGGTCGGGCACGACCGGTACGTCACGCCAGCCGAGCACGACCAGCCCTTCCGCCGCGGCGATTGCCTCGATGCGCTGCTCGGCAACCGCGCGCTCGGCGCTGCCGGTGGGCAGATACGCCATTCCCACGGCGTAGGCGCCCAGCGCCGGCAGGTCGAATCCCGAGACCGCGCGAAGGAAACCGTCGGGCACCTGGGTCAGGATGCCGGCGCCGTCCCCGACGAGGGGGTCCGCACCGGTCGCTCCACGATGGTCGAGGTTGCGTAGGGCGTCGAGCCCGTGGGCCACGATGTCGTGCCCTGCCGCGCCTCGGGTGGTGGCCACCATGGCCACCCCACAGGCATCGTGCTCGTGCTCACGCCGGTAGAGTCCGACATCGCTCGGGTGGGCAGAGAAGCGGGCGACGGTCATGTCGGATCACCGTCCTGAAGGCAGTCCGGGGCTGTGGTGGCCTGGGGCGGGCAGAGTGGATTCGCGGACGACGGCGGCCACGTGCCCGAATGCTATCTCCGGGCGATCAGGTCGTGCTATCGACGCCGCCCGGTCCCACATCCTGGAATGTGGGACCGGCGTTCGTCGTCGCACAGGTCAACCGCTCGGGCGGGTGCCATCGTCCGGGACAGGCGACGCGTCATCCGGACCGCCATCCGGGGTGACGTCATCCGGACCGCCATCCCGGGTCGCGTCATCCGGACCGCCATCCCGGGGCACCTCATCCGCTGCGAAACGCCGAGCCCGACCGGCCGTATGGCGGATGATCCACACCCCGAGGAGGAACACCACAATGCTGGTCCACACGTTGAGCCGCTGGCCCAGGATCACCTCGGCCTCGTCGGTGCGCATCCGTTCGATGACGATACGGCC
>JBOFJB010000472.1:0-4762 GCA_051650465.1 Dermatophilaceae bacterium
AGCCTCGGAATGAAACGCGGGCGGGGACGCGGCTCCTTCATCGACTCCGTGCTCGCCGGTGTCGACACGTTCTACGGGTCGGTGCTCGGCGACCTCAAGGCGTGGTCCGCGACCCCTCCTCGGCTGCGGCCCGAGCGGCTCGCCATCTCCGTCGAGGAGGGGGTGCGCCTGTCCGCCTCGTCGACCGACGTCTCGTCGCAGGACGGCCCGAGCCCGGCAGGAGAAGCCGACGCTGCTGACGCACCGGCCGAGAGCGGCCGGGTCGCCGACGCCTCGACGGCCAGCGGATGACGCGCTGCCCGTTCATGACAGGGTGACCGCTGGTTCGAGGCCGGTCAGCTCGGCCGACATCGCCCAGAGGTGAGCCGCTGCGGCATCGTCCCGGGCGCGGCGGGACGGGGTCTCCACCCGCGGGGTGCGACCGCGCACGACGAACCGCGGACCGACCAGTTCGCCACCGGTGAGGCCCGGGTCGGTGAGCGCCCGGAGCATCGGCCGGGCACCGGCCTCGGCGGGCTGCGTCATCAGCGGGACGACCCGGGCCATCAGCCGGTTGCTCACCGCGCTGCCCTCGGTGCCGAGGTCGGTTCGGGAGCCGCCCGGGTGGGCGGCCACGGCGAGCACGTTCGCGCTGGCGGCACGGAGCCGTCGGTCGAGTTCGCGGGTGAAGAGCAGGTTCGCGAGCTTGCTGTGGACGTACGCCTGCCAGCGGTCGTACGGCCGGGCGAGCACTGGGTCGAGTTCGCCGCGGGCGGCGCGGTGCCCCATGCTCGTCATCGTCGCGACCCGTGACCCAGGCGTGTCAAGCAGCAGCGGCAGCAACCGGGCGGTGAGTGCGTAGTGGCCGAGGTGGTTGACGCCGAACTGCATCTCGACACCCTGCGCGGTACGGGATTCGTCGATCGCCATCAGGCCGGCGTTGTTGACGAGCAGGTCGAGCCGGCCGTCGGCGAGCACGGCGTTGGCAAAGGCGGCAACCGAGTCGAGGTCGGCGAGGTCGAGCCGGCGCACCTCGAGGTCGGCGCCTGGCACGGCATCGAGCAGGCCGCGGCGGGCGTCATCCGCCTTGGCGATGCTGCGGCAGGCGAGCATCACCGAGGCGCCCCTGGCTGCGAGGCCACGGGCCACCTCCCAGCCGAGCCCGGCGTTGGCTCCGGTGACCACCGCGCGACGTCCGCTCAGCCTGTTCGGTTGCTCCCAGGTGTCCATCCGGCGCCTCCTTGTGATCGTCGTTAAGGTGAATTTCTCCTCACCTTAGCACCATAATGAACAATGGTTCATGATGGTGCGGTGAGATCCGACGCCACCCGGAACGCGACCGCCATCCTCGACGCGGCGCGGGCCGTGGTGGCCGAACGTGGCATCGCTGCACCGATGGCCGAGATCGCGCGCCGCGCCGGGCTGGCGGTGGGCACGCTGTACCGCCACTATCCGACGAAGCAGCACCTCGTCGCCGCGGTCGTCGCCGACTCGGCCGCGCGGACGGCTGAGCTCGCCGAATCCGCCTCGGCGCGTGTGGAATCGGGCGAGGAGACCGCCACCGAAGCCTTCGGCGGCACGGTTCGCGAGATCGCCGCGATCTACGCAACCGACCGAGCATTCAAGGAGCGGCTCGGGACCTACGACCCCACCGATCCGCTGCGCGACATCGCTGCCGAGTCGGTCGAGGCACGTGCCGTGGCAGCGGTGGCGGCGCTGCTGACCCTTGCCCAGGACGCGGGTGCGGTGCGACGCGACGTCACGGTCGGCGACCTCGCGTCGCTCCTGGCCGGGCTGCCGGGCGCGAGCGGCCGGCCGCGCGAGATCTACCTCGAGGTGATCCTCGCCGGCCTCGCACCGGTACCGCACCGTTGACCGTGCGGTACCGGCGCCGCGAGGTGCCGCGCGACCCCTCAGTTCGGCGGGAGGACGCAGAACTCGGTGCCGTCCGGATCGGCGAGCACGGTCCACGGGGCGGCGCCCTGGCCGATGTCGGTCCGGGTGGCGCCGAGGGCCAGCAGCCGCTCGACCTCGCCCCGCTGGTCGGCCCCGGCAGTTGCCAGGGCCATCGCCGGATCACTCGTCGGGATCGCCGGGTCACATCGTCGGAAATGGCCCGATGTCCTGGTCAGGCACCCGCGCCAGTGTCGCGATCATCCGCTCCAGGCCCCAGGTCGGGTCGAGAACTGCTCGACTTGTCCATCCTGAGTTCAGCACCGCAACAGCCTGGTTGGCGGACCTGGACGCCGCGTCGATCTCCTCCAGGGCGGTGTTGAGCTTCGCGTGCTCGCCCTCAGGTGCGCACACGGCAACGACCGACTCCGGGCGCACCGCGAAGTCGCCGACCGCCCGCCATTCGCGCTCCCACCAGAACTCCTTGCGGCCACCGTTGTTCCTCTGACCCATCTGCTCAATCCATGGTGTGATCTTGAAGATCGGCTCCTCACGGAGGAAGTTCGGGTTGGTGTGACCGTCGCAGTCTGCCCGCACGACCGCCTGCTCCACCGCCGCGTTCATCGCCTTCATCGGCCAGTCGTGGCCCGGGGTGATGTCGGTGTACCAGACCGGGTTGGCGCCTGCCCGACGGCCGGTCGTCTTGGTGATCGCCAGACCGTACGGCTCGAACTGAACTGCTCGACGCTCGATCTGCTCGACCATCATCCAGAGGTGTTCGAGCGGGGTCTCGGTGAAGCACACGGTCTTCTGCGTCGCCGCAGAACCCGCAAGGTACTCCTCGAGGTGCTCGGCAGGACCGAACGCGATCCGCGCCTCGACCTTGCCCTCGCGGATGATGGAGCACAGGTTGTCGAAGGCGGACTTCATTTCGGTGCGACGGGTGAGATGGGCGAGGAACGTCGACAAGTCGCCACGCCGGTGAAGAAGCTGCTCGATGGTCGTCATGCCGACGACAGTTGCCGCGGATTCTGGCGTCGCACCTCCCATTCGACGAGGTCCGCGAGCTCGCGCGCCATCCCGGATCGACCACGGTCGGCGCACCGGCGCCCAGCGGCGAACGACCAGCAGGTCGACGACGCCTGAACTCGGTTGGCGCACTCGTCGCCGTCGGCGACTGTCGGCATCACCGCGTTCGCTCGATCTATCGCCGTCGGTGTTCTGCACTATGCTGCATGCATGGTGGTTGCACTACAGATCAGGAACGTTCCCGACGAGATCCGGGACGCGCTCGCCGACCGCGCTCGCCGCGAGGGCCGGTCGCTCCAGGCGGTGCTCCTCGAGATCGTCGAGCAGGAGGCCGGGCGGTCACGCAACGCGAGCATCCTGGAGTCCTTCCGTCGTCGATCCGACGGCAGCCGCGTCGGAGTGGACGAGACGGCGTCGGAGATCGCGTCCCTGCGTCGCGAGCGCGACCGCATCGTCGACCACCGGTGATCGTCGTCGACGCAAGCCTGTTGGTCGACGCGCTGCTCGACGACGGCGCCGCCGGAGAGGCGTCCCGAGAGGCACTCACGACAGACCCGCGATGGGCCGCACCCGATCACATGCTGACCGAAGTCCTGGCCGCCACTCGTGGGCGCGTGCTCGCCGGCAAGGTCAGCGAGGGTCGCGGCGCCGAGGCGGCCCGTCAAGTACGCCGAGTCGATCTGGAGGTGGTGCGGCTCGGCGACATCGCCGACCGGGTGTGGAGCCTCCGGCACGGCATGACCGCCTACGACGCCGCCTACATCGCGGCCGCCGAGTCGCTGGACTGCGCGGTCGTCACCCGCGACCGAAAACTGGCGCGTGCACCGGGCATCCGGTGCAGTGTCGTCACCGTCTAGGCCGCAGTGGTCGGCGAGGCGCCGCAGGTCGTTCGAGCCGCCATGGCTGCATCCGAAACACGCACCGTGCCTGGTCAGCCGCGCAGCAGCTGGCGGGCCATGACGACGCGCTGGATCTGGTTGGTGCCCTCATAGATCTGGGTGATCTTGGCGTCGCGCATCATCCGCTCCAGCGGGAAGTCGCGGGTATAGCCCGCACCGCCGAGCAGTTGCACGGCATCCGTGGTCACCTGCATGGCCATGTCGGAGGCGAAGCACTTGGCAGCGGCGCCGAAGAACGGCAGGTCAGCATCCCCGCGCTCGCTCTTGGCCGCCGCCACGTAGACCAGTTGCCGCGCTGCCTCGAGCTGCATCGCCATGTCGGCCAGCATGAACTGCACGCCCTGGAAGTCCGCGACTCGCCGGCCGAACTGCTGGCGCTCCTTGACGTATGCCGTGGCGTGGTCGAGCGCGCCCTGGGCGATTCCCACTGCCTGAGCGCCGATGGTGATCCGGGTGTGATCGAGGGTGGCGAGGGCGAGCTTCAAGCCGGCGCCGACCTCACCGACCACCCGGCCGGCGGGCAGCCGGACCTTGTCGAAGTACAACTCACGCGTCGGCGAGCCGGTGATGCCGAGCTTGCGTTCCTTCTCGCCGAAGGTGAAACCCGCGTCGGCCTTCTCGACGACGAACGCGGTGATGTTGTTGCCCCGGGCGCCGTCGTCGTCGGTGACCGCAAGCACCGTGTAGTACTCGGAGACACCGGCATTGGAGATCCACGACTTCTGGCCGGACAGCACCCAGCCGTCGCCGTCGGGCACCGCCCGGCAACGCATCGCCGCCGTGTCAGACCCGGCCTCGCGCTCGGAGAGCCCGTAAGAGAACGCGGCACCTGCCGCGAGCGGCGTGAGGTAGCGACGCTTCACCTCCTCTGACCCGGCGAGCATCAGCGGCAGCGAGCCGAGCTTGTTCACCGCCGGGATGAGGGATGACGACGCGCACACCCGCGCGACCTCCTCGATGAC
>JBOFJB010000473.1:0-10460 GCA_051650465.1 Dermatophilaceae bacterium
GCCGACCCGGCGCTGCTCGTCGAGGACACCGTGACCTGCGTGGTGCAAGTGCGCGGTAAGGTCCGCGACCGGTTCGAGGTGCCCGCCGACATCACCGAGGACGCGCTGCGCGAGTTGGCTCTCGCCTCGGCGAAGGTGCGAGCGGTGGTGCCGGACGGCATCCGCACTGTCGTGGTCCGGGCCCCCACCCTGGTCAACGTCGTCCCGGCGTGATCGGTGGATGACGCCCGCGCCGGGTTCGCAGCATTTCCTGGCTCTCCGCCTGGCCACTCACCGGCAGTGCTGCCGGCTCCCAGATCGAGGGGTGGACTCAGGGGCGGTCCAGGCGAAGGGCGCGCCGCGGGCAGGCCTTGACCGCTTCGCGAGCGAGCCGCAACTGGGCCTCGGTCACCGGACCGGTGATGACGGGGTAACCCCACAGGTCGAGCAGCACCCGTTCGGGGAGTAGTTCGGCGCACAGGCCGTGAGCCTGGCACTGCTGCCAGTCCACCGCGAGCACGTGCTGCCGGCGGTCGCGTCGGGAACTCACCTGATTCCCGTCCGCGCCGATCGGGCGCACCGGCATCCTCGACCCAGGTGGGTGGCGACCTCGGGCTCGAGGTGGGTGAGCAGGGAGGTGACGAGGCGCGCGGTCCCGTCCGGATGGGCACATGCGCCACGCCCGTCGACCACACCGATCAACTCGCGGATCCGGTCTCGGGTGTCGACACCATCATCGAGCGCCTCGACCTCCTGGGCGAGCGCGGGAAGGCCGAGCCGGCATGGACCGCACCGGCCGGCGTTCTCGGCAGCCAGGTAGGTGACGAATCGCGCCGTCTCGTGCACCGGGCACTCGCCGTCCTGAAGGGTGAGCACGACACCGGCCCCCAACGCGGTACCGGGGAGCGCTGGGAGCGTGCCCGACCAGGTGAGCCGCCGCAGATGCTCGGGTCGAAGCCACGAGCCGTGGAAACCGCCCAGCAGGACGGGCGACTGGAGTGCGGCAGCGTCGAGCAGGCCGGATGCCGGGCTGCCGTGGGACACCTCGACCACTCGGACATCGCGGAACTGCCCGTCGGGACCGGGTGGCCCGGTGAGCGTCAGCAGTGTGGTGCCCGGCTCGCCGGGCGAACCGAGCGCGGCATAGGTCGCGGCGCCCGCCCGGGCGAGGCCGGCGAGGTGGGCCAGCGACTCGGCGTTGGACAGCAGGGTCGGTCGCCCGCGGACGCCACTGACCGCCTCCGGTTCGCGGGCGGTGACCGGCAGGTTCGCGCGGCCGGATAGCAGTTCCACCACGGCACGGGCCTGGCCCGCGACGAAGCCTCCGGCTGTGGTGTGGTGCTGCCAGGACACCTTGTCGTCCCGTTGCGAGAGCGCCTTGGCGATCGCGGTCCCGCCCCAGGGACGCTCCGCCGCGGTCACGACGTGCACTTCGCGCGCACGCAGCGCCCGAGCCGCGAGCACCGCACCGTCGAGCACCAGGTGGGGCGCCACCTGCAGGAGCGCAGTGTCTTTCGCGCTCGCTGGTTCGCCTTCGGCGGCGTTGACCACGACCACGGGTCGCCTGGTACCGGCTCGCCCACTGGCCCGGTCGACGGCACGCAACTTGCGGGCCAGGGGGAACCCGGCGCCGCCGCGTCCGCGCACTGCCGCCTCGCGGGTCAGCGCCAGGAGTTGCCGTTGTCTGATGGTGGGCAGCGCGCCGACGCGGGCATGATGTGCGGACAGGTCGGTGCCGTCACGGGCGCCGGCGAGGAGGAGCGGTCCCACTTTGACCGTGACCGATGGGGCCGGGTGGATCACTGTCGCCCTCGTCCGCCCAGGGTCACGCGCCGTCGACCGCCGGGGGCGAGGCGACGGCGCTCACCGGTCCGCCGCTCCGCCCGGGTGCTCTCGGATGATGCCTTACCTCGACTCGCGGTGTCGGTAGCGTCGTCGAGCGGATGCTCGGAGCGTGCTTCGTCGATGGTGGCTGGTTCGGACGCGCGCCAGGCCCGGGCGAGGTCGATGACGCGCACCAGTGCCGCGACAGCGACGGCGGCCCCGGACGCGACGTAACCAGCGATCAGCCATGACGTGCCCGAGTCCGTGCCGATGCCGACGCCGTGCACGAAACCGGCCAACCATGCGACGTAGGCGGTGAGATGCACGGACGACCACAGCCGATGCGGCAGGCGGCTGCGCACCAGCGACGTCGCGATAACGACGACGAGCAGGTCGAGCGACAGGACTCCGATGCCGAGCCACAGCGGTTGGTAAGTGCTGCCGACGGGCACTAGCGCCTGCCACCAGCGGATGTCGACGTACTCGTCGATGACGGCAGACCCGGCGTGCGCCACGAGGACGACCACCGCGACGCCGGCAAGCGTACGGTGCAGACCCTGGGTGACGAACCGTGGCCAGGTCGGCCGGGTGGTGCGCCGGGTTGCGAGCACGCCGAGCACGGTGGTGACGGTCATCAGCGCGAGCAGCACGACTCCAGTTCCACGGTTGGCGTACCACAACACAGGTCCTGTCATCGGCCCGCCTCGATGGCCGGCGCATCAGTGTGGGACGTCTCGATGCCGGCAGCGTCCCAGGCCGGGGTACGCACCACGCGACCGTCGTCGGCGACCAGCCGCGCGGCGATCTGTCGGTGGGCGAGCCAGTCCGGCGCGGCCACGCCGAGGACCACTGCCGCAGTGCTCGCCGTGTTGGCAGCCGCAGCGGTGTGACCGAGCGCGGTCACGGTGCGCCACGGCCCGGTCGTGGGAGCGCCGGTTCGTGGGTCGACGAGGTGGTGCCACTGTCGGCCCCCCCGGCGCCACCGCCGCGCTGAGGTACTCGAGGTGGCCAGGCCGCCCTGTCGCAGGGTCACCTCGGCGCGGTCCCCGCCATCGGCAAGGTCGGCGAGGCTGTGGCCGAGGACGACCCGGTGCTCTGTGGTGGTGCCGGCTACTCGGAGGTCCCCACCGACCCCGACCAGCACCGGACCGTCGACCTGCCGGGCGACGGTGAGCGCGGCGAGGTCGGCGGCGAACGCCTTGCCGGTGGCCCCGAGATCCAGGGCCACTCCAGGAGGGATGGTGAGGGTCTTGTCGGTGACGACGACGTCGGTCCACGACCCGGCGCGTATCGGCACGGATGCCGGTGACCGGTCGTCGGCGGGTACCAGGGTGAAGGTGCGGTCGTAGCCGGCCCCCGCCAGCACGCCGCCGAGGGTGGGGTCAACGAGGCCGCCGGTGCTGCGGGCCGCTTCCAGTGCCAACCGGACTGCGGCGAGGGTGATCGGTGCGACCGGCACGGCATCCGCGGTGGCGTTGGCTCGCTCGAGATCGCTGTCCGGTCGGAACCTGCTGTATGCGAGGTCGACCTCGGCGAGCACGTGATCGACGATCCGGGCTGCGTCATCGAGGGCGTCGGCGGCTGCGACCACTTCGACATAGGTGCCGAGCGCCGTCCACGATCTCGTATCGAGGAGGAGGTGCGGGTCGGCGGCCGGGCGGCGGCCCGGCGCACCGACCATGGTCATGACCCCGTGCTCGTCACCGTCGGAACTGGCTTGGGGGGCTTCGGCGGCGGTGGCTCGCTGGGTGGTGGTGGTGGTGGCTTGCTTGGCGCCGGCGGCTTGGTAGGCGCCGGCGGCTTGGTGGAGGGCTGTGGCCTGCTGGGTGGTGGTGGCTCGCTGGACGACGACGGCCTGGGTGGCCGCGGTGTCGTTGTGGGAGACGGCGACTCCTCGGACTCGCCAGTGCCTCCGGACCCACCAGCGTCGACGGGGTCACTGGGCTCGGTCGGTGTACTAGGAGCGGCGGGCTCATCGGGCGTTGTGGAGGGAGCCGAGCCAGTAGGCGCCTCGGGGTCCTCGCCGGGTGGCACAGTTCCCGGGGTCGCCGCGCCTGCGCTGGCCGCTTCGTCGAGGACCTCAGGCCCGACCACGGTCTTCATCGGCCGCGGCGTGGTCACCGTGACCGGGTTCTCGCGGGCCCACTTCACCATCGCGGCGTGATGCTCTTCGGTCGCCTTCACCTGCGCCGCTGCGGTGGCCTCCGCCTTGGCGACTTCTTCGTCGTGGCTCTCTTGGGCCGCGACGGCTGCGGCGGCGCCAGTGGAACCAACGGCGGCCGCGGCAACCGTGCCACTGAGGACACTGAGCAGTAGACGGGAGCGGTCACGTTGGCGTGCGCTGAGTGCTGATCGCACGTGCTCGCCTCTCTTCCGGAACGGACGGGGAGACTAGGCTGACGCGTCGTTGGCCCACTCTGCGGGCGAATCGGGGCAGCCTCGTCCGGGGCGCCCAGTGTAGCCTCATGCTCGCTCAGATGTCGCCGCCGCGGTCGGTCGCGGCGGACAGCGCCGCATTCGACGCCATCTGCACGTCAGGGTGATTGCCAACACTGCCAACGCCAGCCCGCCCGCGCGGGACGGCTGCGTGAACCGGAGGCCAGGATGTCCACGACCAGGGCAGCCCTCGTCGGGGTCCTTGCCGGGCTCGTACTTGCCGTTGTCGCGTACCTGACGCTGTCACCGTCGGACCCGATACCGAGCCCCCCGCCGCAGACCTCGATACCTGTGCCACGAACCACGACCACCGTGCCGGCCTCCTGCCCGAGCCCGGCCGTTCTCGAGAGCGGTGTCTGTGTCACCACAGCGCCAGGCCCGGCGGTCTCCGGACCATCGGGCGGCTGAGCCCACGCGCCGGTCGGTCGCGCCCGTCTCGGGTGCTGGATACCGGATGACGCCGACGCGCCTCGCGCCGTAGCGTCATCCTCGGTTAGGTCATGAGTGCCAGCGCCAAGCCCCGGCTTGCTGGCCGGCAACCCTCCACCGCGGTGGGGTGCTCCGGGTGACGACCAGGTCGGCGCCGCAGTGGCGTCGGCAAGCGCGGGTCCCGGCCTAGGCGTGGGGGTCCACGAGGCAACCAGGAGCCGAGATGACGACCGCCCACACCCACCACGGACTCGGCGGCGTCGGTCCGCACGTCGGGAGGGCCGAGCGCACGATCGTGCGGCGCAGTGGCTCGCCTCGCAAACCACACACTGCTACGCATGACCAGGGTCGATCGCCGGGCCTCGCCGGAGAGGCCCCCGCTGCCGCTACTCCATCCGAGCCGGTCCCGACGAGCGCCGCTCGCCCAGCCGGGAAGGGCGTAACCGACCTCCCCGGCGTCATCCGCCCGGACCCGGTACCGACGGTGTGGGGAACGACAGTCGAGTACGCCGATCTCGACCATGCCGCCTCCACGGCCGCGCTGAGCCGAGTGTCCCGGGCAGTCGAACTCGCGACCCGGAGTTACTCGAGCGTGCACCGCGGTACCGGCTGGACCTCGCAGGTCACCAGCCGGTACTACGAGGCGGCGCGCACGGAGGTGATGCGGTTCGTCGGTGCCCGCGACGGCGATATCGCGGTGTTCACCAGGAACACCACCGATGCCGTGAATCTCATGGCTCGGGCTCTCCCCAGGGGCACCAGCGTGGTCGCCTTCGAGTCTGACCATCATGCGAGCCTGCTGCCATGGCCGGTCGGCTCCGCCGTTCGTCTGCCCGTACCGACCAGCGCGGATGACGCCGAGTGGCTGCTCGACAACGCGCTTCGCTCGCTCACCGCCAGCCCCAGGACCGGGCCCGTGATGGTCGTCCTCGCCGGCGCCTCGAACGTGACCGGCGAGGTGTGGCCGGTCCGGAGGCTGGCCGACACCGCCCACCGGCATGGCGCCCGCGTTCTTGTCGACGCCGCTCAACTCGTGGCGCACCGACGGGTCGACCTCGACGACCTCGGCGCCGACTGGCTGGCGTTCTCCGGCCACAAGGTGCATGCGCCGCACGGCGCCGGGGCGCTGGTAGGTCGTCGTGACTGGCTCGACGACGCACCGCCGTACCTTGCCGGTGGCGGCGCCACGGCATCAGTGACTGAGCGTGGTACGACGTGGGCCACCGGCGCGGCCCGCCACGAGGCCGGCACCCCGAACGTCCTGGGCGCAGTCGCTCTCGCAGCGGCGTGCGCAACTTTTCGGGAGCACCGGGAGGCCGTCGAGGCGCACGAGGCCAGGTTGGCTGAGCGTCTGCTCCGGGGGCTTCGGGCGGTGGATGGTGTGGTCACCTACTCACTGTTCGGCGACGAGCACGAGCGGGGCCCGGTCGCGACGTTCACCGTCGACGGGGTGGACAGTGCCCTGGTCGCCGCCGTGTTGTCGGCCGAGCACGGCATCGGGGTGCGTGCAGGGAAGTTCTGCGCGCACCTGTTGGTCGACACCTTGCTCAACCGCAGCGGCAACGGAACCGGCACTGCGGTCCGGGCGAGCGCTGGTCTGGCGACCACCGAGGAGCACGTCGATCGGCTGATCGCCGCTGTTGCGCAGTTGGCCGCGCACGGACCGGGAACCGAGTACGTGCACGACCTCACGCGCGGATGGCGCCCGAGGCACGACCCACGGGATGCCGAGCCGCCACTGCCCTGGTAGGTCGGGCGGGTCGTCATCCGACCATTGTCGTGACGGTCAGCGCGCCGCGGATCTCGAGCCGTGCCTGGTCCGGACTTCGGGGCGGGCGACCCACCGGCGCTGGTGGACCGGCGGTGCGGTGGTGCAGGCTGGGCTCAGGCACCACCCCGCCCAGGACGACAATCGCCACCACGGAGGACCGATGTCCCAACTCGACACCAGCCGGCTGCTCGCCGAGCTCGAACCGGTGGTCGCGACCAACCTCGACCGGCACTTTGCTGCAGCCCAGGAATGGATGCCGCACGAGTACGTGCCATGGGGCCTGGGCCGCGACTTCGCCGACCTCGGCGGTGAGCCGTGGTCGGTGGAGCAGAGCCGGCTGTCGCCGGTCGCCCGCACCGCGCTGGAGGTCAACCTGCTCACCGAGGACAACCTCCCGAGCTACCACCGCGAGATCGATCGGGCCTTCGGCCGCGACAGCGCGTGGGGCACCTGGGTGAACCGCTGGACCGCTGAGGAAGGCCGGCACGCCTTCTGCATCCGCGACTACCTCCTGGTGACCCGGGGCGTCGACCCCGACGACCTCGAACGGGCCAGGATGACGACGATGGAGACCGGCTACGTCACCGGGGACAAGGGCGTTCTCGAGGTGTGCGCCTACGTGTCGTTCCAAGAACTCGCGACCCGCGTCTCACACCGAAACACCGGCCGCTACACCGACGACCCGGTCGCCGAGCGGCTCCTCACCCGGGTGGCCAAGGACGAGAACCTCCATATGATCTTTTACCGCAACATCGTGCAGGCCGCGCTGGAGTTGACCCCCGACCAGACGATGCGGGCGATCACCGACGAGGTCGCCAACTTCCAGATGCCGGGCTCGATCATCCCGGGCTTCGGTCGTAAGGCGGTACAGATCGCGATGGCCGGCATCTACGACCTGCGCATCCACCACGACGACATCGTCGCGCCGCTGCTGCGGCAGTGGGGGGTCTGGGACCTCGCCGGGCTCGGTGCCGATGGCGAGGCAGCCCGTGACGAACTGGCCGCCACCCTGAGCGCGCTCGACACCGAGGCGACCCGTTTCGTCGAGCGACGCGCGGAGCGTGCGGCCACGTTGGCCGCTCGCCGGGCCTAACGACGCCTCGGCGAGCGCGCCCGACCACTAGCCTGCGAACGTGCCGACCGCACTCGTCACCGACTCCACGGCCTACCTACCCGCTGACGTCGCAGCCCGGTTCGGCATCCACGTCGTTCCGCTGCACGTCATCATCGCCGGTCAAGAGCGTCGCGAGGGGGTCGATGTCGACCCCGCCGCGGTCGCCGAGGCGTTGCGTGGGTTCGTCCCAGTGACCACGTCGCGGCCGTCGCCGGCCGCCTTCCTCCAGGCCTACGTCGCATGTGCGGATGCCGGCGCCGACGCGGTGGTGTCGGTGCACCTGTCGCGGGCAATGTCGAGCACGATCGGCGGGGCCGAGATCGCTGCGGCGGAGTCGCCGGTACCGGTGACCGTTGTCGACTCCCGGTCACTGGGGATGGCGATGGGTCACGCGGTCATCGCCGGCGCGCGGGCCGCGGCTGACGGGGCCGGAGCCGGGGAGGTGACCCGGGTGGTCGAGGTGACCTGCGCGGCATCCACCGTGGCGTTCTACGTCGACACCCTGGAGCACCTCCGGCGCGGTGGCCGGATCGGTACGGCAGCAGCGTTGCTGGGCTCGGCGCTCGCGGTCAAGCCTATTCTCGGCCTGCGCAACGGGCAGATCGTGCCGCTGGAGAAGGTGCGAACCTCGAGCCGGGCCATGGCGCGGCTCGAGGACCTCGCGGCCGACGCGGCCGGGGCGCTGCCGGCGGGCGCCGACGGGGTCGACGTCGCGGTGCAGCATCTGGACTCCGCGGAGCGGGCGAAGTGGCTCGCCGACCGGCTGCGGGCACGCCTACCGGCCAGTGCTGGCGTGTGGGAAGTCGGGCTCGGCGCGGTGGTGGGGGCGCACGTCGGGCCGGGGACGCTGGCGGTGGCGGTCGTGCCCCGACTCACCCGCTGACCCGATGGGCTCGCTCCTCGTGTCGTTCGCCGTGCCTTTCGCGCTGGGCTTCGTCCTGGGATCGGTCAACCCGGCGACGCTGCTCGCCCGGGCGCTGGGGCGTGACCTGCGGACGTCAGGGTCGGGCAACCCGGGTGCAGCGAACGCCGGTCGGGTGCTCGGTCGTCGGTTCGGGGTGCTGGTGCTCGCGCTCGACGTGCTCAAGGCGTACCTGCCGACAGTCGTGGTGCTCGGGATGACGGGCACCGACCCCGCGTTGGTCACCGGTTTCGCCGTGGTGCTGGGGCACATCTACAGCCCGCTCCTGCGTGGTCGCGGTGGCAAGGGGGTCGCCTGCGGGCTCGGCGCGATCCTCGCGGTGCAGCCGTGGCTCGGGCTCGTCGCCGTCGCGCTGTTCCTCATCGCGACGGCGGTGCTGCCGTTGGTGGGTGAGGCGTCGGCGGCCACGGCAGCGGGCCTGCTCGCCGTCGGTGTGGTCGGTGCCGCCGGTGTGGTCCCTGGCGTCTCGCGGTCCGTCGCGTCCTGGCTGGTGCTGGTGTGTCTGCTCGTGCTCTGGCGGCATCGGCGCAACGTCCGTGGCTGGTGGGTACGTCGCACGCCGCGGTCGCCGACGTGACGGCTGGGTAGCGGCGCGAGCCGGCCACGCCCTCGTTCCCGGGCGCGCTTCGCTTCGCGCCGGGGCGCCGGTTTGTCCACAGAGCTGCTGCGTCGGGGCTGGTTCTCCACAGTCCGCCAGGGTTCCGGATGGAGCCGGCGCGTCGACTCGGATGCCGCGCATAGCGTGCGGGTCAGTGTCAGGGTGACAGCGCCGCCCACGCGGTGGTTGGGTCCTGAGCACCTGGTGTCTGGCTCGTAGCGTCGGTGCCGCTCTTCGGGGTTGGCGAGCATGCGTTGTGCCGGCACTGGGTGTGAAGGACCGGCCGGCGTGACTTGCTAGGAGCGTGGCCGTCGCCCCCACTGAGATGTGTCCGCCGACCGGCTGGGCCGTCCAGTCACTGATCAGGTGAAGGAGGCAACCACCATGGTTGTTGTTGGAGGTGATGTCCACAAGCGTACGCACACGTTCGTCGCGGCCGACGCGGTCGGCCGAGAGCTCGGCCAGTTCACGGTCGCAGCCACGTCCAAGGGCCACGCGAAGGCGCTCGGGTGGGCCCGAGCGGGGTTCGGGGGCGAGTTGACGTGGGCCGTCGAGGACTGCCGTCACCTCTCAACCCGTTTGGAACGGGACCTTCTGGGGGCGGGGCAGCAAGTGGCGCGAGTGCCGCCGAAGATGATGGCCGAGCAGCGCCGGATCGCGCGCACTCGGGGCAAGTCGGACCCGATCGATGGCTTGGCGGTGGCGCGCGCATACCTGCGGGAGCCGGGCCTGCCGCTGGCGACGCATGACGAGGTCTCCTGTGAGGCCAAGCTGTTGGTGGACCGGCGGGAAGCGTTGGTGGGTACCCGCACCCGTACGGTCAACTCGCTGCTGTGGCGTATCCACGAGCTGGACCCGGCCAAGGCCCCAGCGCCCCGGTCGCTGGGTCGGGGCGCCACCCAGCAGGCGCTTCGGGTCTGGCTAGGCGCGCTGTCCGGGATCGTCGCCGAGCAGGCCTTGGACGAACTCGATGACGTCGTCGCCCTGACTGCGCGGATCAACGCGTTCGAGCGGCGCATCGGTGCCCTGGCCCGGCGTGAGGTCCCCGAGCTGCTCGCCTTCCCCGGATGCGGGGAGCTGTCCGCGGCCAAGCTGCTCGGGGAGTCCGCTGGCATCACCCGCTTCGCCACTGAGGCCCAGTTCGCCCGCCATGGCGGGCTGGCGCCGATCCCGGTCTGGTCCGGGAACACCGCCGGACGGGTGCGGATGACCCGCTCCGGCAACCGGCAGGTCAACTGCGCCATCCATCGCATCGCCATCACCCAGGTCCGCCTCAAGGACTCCCTCGGCCGGGCCTACTACGACAAGAAGCTCGCCGAGAACAAGACCAAGACCGAGGCCCTGCGCTGCCTCAAACGACGCCTCGCCCGCACCGTCTTCAACCGAC
>JBOFJB010000474.1:0-2147 GCA_051650465.1 Dermatophilaceae bacterium
CCCGGCCTGCTCACCACCGACGACGCCCGGGAGATGCCACTGCGCATCCGGCTGACGGTGAACGGCGAGGCGCGCCAGGAGTCCACGACCGACGACATGGTGTTCTCGATCCCTCGGCTGGTCTCTCTGGTCTCCGCGGACCATGAGCTGCATCCCGGTGACCTGCTCCTCACCGGCTCCCCGGCCGGTGTCGGGTTCACCACCGGCCGGTACCTCCGTGACGGCGATGTCGTCGACGTCACCGTCGGACCGCTGCCTCCGTTGTCGAACACCTTCCGGAAAGGCTGACCCCATGTTGAAGACCGTCGTCGTCCCTGAACAGACCGTCGCCGTCCCCGACGGCATCACGCTGAGACACCACTCGCCGACCATCGGTACCGAGGTGCTCGGCATCGACCTGCGCGAACCGCTCTCCGACGAGCTGTTCGGCTTCCTGCACCAGCTGTTCCTCGACCGGAAGGTCGTCTTCTTCCGCGACCAGTTCCTCACTCCTGAGCAGCATCTGGACCTCGGCCGGCGGTGGGGCGAGCTCGAGATCGTGCCGTTCCTCGACCACGACGACACCTACCCCGAGCTGCTCACCATCCGTCGGGGCGCCGAGAAGGCCTACGAGAACGTCTGGCACAGCGACGTCTCCTGGCGTGAGCAGCCGTCGATGGGCTCGATCCTGCGTGCTCTCAAGGTGCCGGAGTTCGGTGGCGACACCCTCTGGTGCGACATGACCGCGGCCTACGACGCGCTCAGCCCGACGATGAAGGACATGGTCGAGCACCTCCGGGCCGTGCACAGTCTCGAGGCGCTCGTCCGCTACGTCGACCGGGCCACCATCGACCGGTACCTCGAGGAGTACCCCCCGCAGGAGCATCCCGTGGTGCGCACCCACCCGGAGACCGGCAAGAAGCTGCTCTACGTCAACATCGCACACACCCGGCGCATCGTCGACGTGTCGCCACAGGAGAGTGCGTGGATCCTCGGCCAGCTCTACCGCTATGCCGACATCCCCGAGTTCCAGTGCCGCTTCCGCTGGGAGGCAGGCTCGATCGCGTTCTGGGACAACCGGTCCACCCAGCACTATGCGGTCGCCGACTACTACCCGCAGGAGCGGTTCATGGACCGCGTCACCGTCCAGGGCGACCGGCCGCGCTGAGCCGCCTCGTCCGACCGCCGCCTCTGCACCGGAGGCGGCGGGCCTGCTCCGGCTCATGCTGCAGCACGCCCGCTCCGGTGTCGCGCCGCGACACCGGTGAGTGAGTTCCCATCATCACCACGACCGAAGGAGAACACCGATGAGCGTCGACGGAACCTGGAACATCTCGTTCAGCACCCCGATGGGCAAGCGGGACACCACCATGACCGTCGCTGCCGACGGCGCCGTCCTCACCGGATCGGCGAACGTGCTCGGCAACGACACGGCGATCGAGGACGGGACGGTCGACGGCGACGCGATGTCGTTCGTCATCCCGGTCAAGCGTCCGATGCCGATGAAGCTGCGGTTCGACCTCGCCGTCTCCGGCGACGACCTGTCCGGGAAGGTCAAGGCCGGGCCCCTGGGCGAGCAGGACGTCGTCGGGACGCGCGCGTGACCGACCGGCCCGGCGCTTCCGGTGCCTACGCGACGCCCCGCCTCCCGGGCCCGTCGGGCTCCGGGATGCGGGACGCCGTGCCGGACCCGGCGGGCGACTCGGCATCCGAGCCGGCCCGGCGGCCGAACGTGCTCGTCATCCTCACCGACCAGCTCCGCTGGGACCACACCGGCTTCGGCGGCAACCAGGTGGTGCAGACCCCCCATCTGGACCGGCTGGCCGAGACGGGCACGGTGTTCGAACGCTCGTACGTGACGAACCCCATCTGCATGCCGAGCCGGGCCAGCATCTTCACCGGACGGATGCCGTCGCTGCACCGGGTGCGCGCGAACGGCATCCCGCTCGACCCGCGGCAACGGACCTTCTCCGAGACGCTGCGGTGCGAGGGCTATCGCACCGGGTACCTCGGCAAGCTGCACCTCCAACCCGCGGGCGAGCGGCTCGTCGACGGCCCGCCGAGCACGCTGGCCCGCGGCGACGCCTGGACGACCGACGACCTGCCCGCGCGATGGGACACCTACGAGGGGTGGGAGCGGCACGGGCGCGAGCACGTCGACGTCCCGA
>JBOFJB010000475.1:0-5343 GCA_051650465.1 Dermatophilaceae bacterium
CCCTCTACGTGAACGGGGAACTCGTCGGCGAGGACTCGGTGCCGATCACCACGGAACGCTCGTTCAACGCCGAGACCGTCACGTTCACCGCCTCCTACCCGTTCACCCTCGCGATCGAGGCCAAGGACTACACGGAGACGGACTCCGGCCTGGAGTACATCGGCGAGTCCGGGCAGCAGATGGGCGACGGCGGGCTCATCGCCCAGATCACGGACGGTGCCACCGGCGAGGTCGTCGCGACCACCGGAGACGACTGGGTCGCCCTCGTGACGCACCGAGCACCCCTGAACACCGACTGCGAGGACGACCCCGACCCCGACGCGACCTGCGAGTTCGAGTCCGCCGACAACCCCGCGAACTGGGCCACGACGGACTTCGACGACAACACCTGGACACCCGCGACGGTGTGGTCCGAGGCCGACGTCTCCCCGCGCGACGGCTACGAGGAAGTCACCTGGGACGACGCGGCCGAACTGATCTGGGGCACCGATCTCAAGGTCGACAACACCGTCCTGACCCGCACGACCATCGAAGGGTAGGGGACCCCCCGCAGGTCGGCTCCCGGTCGCAGAGCACACGCTCCGACCCGGCCTCCGCGCCGGCCCCGCGGTCAGCGAACCTGGTCGCATGATGACGCTCGCCGAACCCACCGAGGGCACACCACCGACCGCGACCCCGGTGTCGCGATGACGCGAACCGGGCTGGCCGGCGGCCTCGCGGTCGGGGTGTCGGGGGCGGTGGCGATGGGCAGCGCCGCACCAGGGCTGAAGCTGCTCGCGGCCACCGAGTTCACCGCAGTCAACGTCATCCAAGCCCGGATGGTGGTCGGGGCGCTGGCGCTGCTCGGTGCCACGCTGCTCCTGCGACGCGGGCGGATGACGATCCCGCGCCGGCACTGGTGGCTGGTCGCCGCGTACGGCGTGGTGACCATCGCGGTCAACCAGGTGGTGTACGTGGTCGCGCTCGGCCGGTTGCCGGTAGGGGTGGCCCTGCTGCTGGAGTACCTCGCCCCGGTGCTGGTCGCGCTGTGGGTCCGGTTCGTCCAGCGCCGCACCGTGCCCGGGCTGCTGTGGGTGGGCATCGTGGTGCTGCTCGTCGGGCTCGCCCTGGTCAGCCAGGTCGGCACCGGCGCCAGGGGTCTGGACGGGCTCGGTGTGCTGTTCGGGCTGCTCGCCGCGCTGACCCTCGCCGGCCGGTTCCTGCTCGTCGAGCACGGACTACGCACCCACGACCCGCTGGTCATGGCCACCTGGGGCGCCTGCCTCGGCGCGGTCGCCCTGGTCGTGGCCGGGCCCGTCGCACCGTTCCCGTTCGCCGTGCTCGGCCGGACCGCATCCCTGAACGGGGCCTCGGCCCCGGTGTGGGCGCTGGTGCTCTACGTCGGGTTGGTCGGGATGGCCGGCGCGATCCTGCTCAACGCGATCGCGCAGCGCACCCTGCCGTCGACCTCCGCGAGCCTGGTCGCCGCGATCGAGATCATCGTCGGTGCGGTCCTGGCAACCGTCGTGCTCCGGGAGCACCTCACCGCGGCCCAGTGGGCCGGGTCGGCGGCGATGCTCACCGGCATCGTGCTGGCGCACATCGCCGTGGCCCAGCGCGGCACCCGGAACGACGAAGCACCGGGGTAGCTCAGCCGGCGGGCTGGTCGAGCCATACCTCGAACTTGGCCACCTCGGGGCTACGCCGCCGTGACCGTGCCGTCGGCAGTCACGATCACGGCGGCGTAGCCCGGCGCCGCGAGCAGCACCTCAGCAGCCTGAGGGCCTGCGGCGTAGGCGGCGGTGGCCCACACGTCGGCCCACATCAGGGATGGCCCGTGCACCGTCACCGAGCCGTGGTGGTCGGCGGGTGTCCCCACGTGCGGGTTGATGACGTGCGCGCCGCGGGCCGCGGAACCGGACGTGGCGGCCCCTCCGCAGGTCAGCGAGAGCGCACCGACCAGGCGGCCGCGGTCCCGCGGGTTCTCGATCCCGACCAGCCACGCCCGCTCCGGCCCGACAGCGGCCTCCCGCCCGGCGGACGGAACCAGCACCACGTCGCCACCCGCGTTGATGCACCAGTCGGCGGCCGTCCCGGCCAGGTGGCCGGCCGCCCGCTCGACGGCCCATCCCTTGACCAGGCCGGTCGGGTCCCACCGTCGGGTTCCGTCCGGGGTGGGGAGCCAGGGGTCGAACCACCCGCTGGTCAAGCGGGTGGCGGCCTCGGCCAGTTCGTGCACCTCGCGAACCTCAGGGGAGCAGTCGCTCAGCGCCAGCTCACCGGCGGCGACCCGGCTCACCTCGCTGTCCGGGCGCCACCGGCTGAACGTGGCGTCCACGCGACGCAGCTCCGCGAACACCGCGCGCACGGCCGCGTCCGCCAGGTGCTCGCCGCTCTCGCCGCTCTCGCGACGCCTAGTGATGCTGACCGGCATCCCCATGATCTGCTCGACCCAGGCGGTGCGCACGCCGGCCGTCGCCGTGCTCACCGTGCCACCTTCTTCACGCGCCGACTGTCACGCCGGCGGCGGCAGCGGCGTCGATCGCCGACTGCAGCGACTCGGTGTACCCCTCCGTGGTGACCGTAGCACCAGTGACCGTCTCGATGTCTGCGGACTGCACCTCCACCGCCTCCTGGTTCAACACGGGCACGGCGTCGTCGGCGATCTCGACGCTCTTGAGGTGCTCGGTCGGCGTGACCACGGCATCCGCGGCGATGATCTCCGACCCGCGCACCGTGATCTGCACCTGCACCGGGCCCCAGCGGGTCTGCACGACCTCACCCTCGAAGGTCTGCTCGGCGGCCTCGTCGGATGCCATGGGTTCCTCGGATGCCGTGGGCGCCGAGGTCTCGGCGGGCCGGACCGCCGACTCGGCCGCGACTCCCGCCTGGTTGGTGCTGGTGGAGTAACTGAACAGCAGGACGAGCGAGGTGACTGTCCCGACAACAGCAAAAACGATGCGGCGCATGTCAGTTCCTTTCCTTCACCAGGAGAACCGTTCGAGGTGGATGCGATCGCGTGCGACACCCGCGCCCGTCGCCGCCGCGACCGCGGCATCCGCCCAGGCGGCCGGCCCACAGATGAAGACGTCGTGCGCGGCGACATCCGGCACGAGGCGGCGCAGCGCGTCGGACTCGGACAGATCTCCGGCACTGCCAGGTAGCCAGGTCGGGCCGCCGGGCCGCCGGGCCGCCGGGAGCCCGGCAGGTGGATGACGCGCAGGCCGGTGCGCTCGGCCAGGTCACCCAACTCCGCGGCGAAGATCACGTCCGCGACGCCGCGAGTCCGGTAGACCAGCGTGACGTCGCCGGGTTCACCGGGCAGTTCATCGAGCAGGGCGCGCAGCGGGGTGATCCCCACACCCGACGCGATCAAGGTGACCTTCGGGCGGGTGCGGACCTGTGACGTCAACCGCCCGTACGGACCTTCGAACCACACCCGCGTCCCGGGGCGCAGCCCGGCGACCCGAGAACTGCCGTCCCCGGAGCCCTTGACCGTGATCCTCATCCCGTCCCGGGTGGGCGCGGCCGAGAGCGAATACGGTTGTGCGCGAGTCCAGCCGGGTCGGTCCAGGAACCGCCACTGGAAGAACTGCCCGGCGCGCGCCCCGAGTCGGTCCAGGCGGTCGCCACCTAGGTGGAACGACACCACGCCAGGCGCGTCCTCGACGACGGCCTCGACCCGCACTCGGTGGCGCCACGACCTGGCCAACGGCCCGCCGACCCGGAAGATCAGCACCGCACCGAGAGCGGCCGCCCACAGGGTCCACCAGTAGACCTCGGCAGCGGGTGCCATGAGGTCCCGGCCGGCCCACACCATATGCGGCACGGCCAGACCCGCACCGAGGTAGGCGTAGAGGTGCAGCAGGTGCCACGACTCGTACCGCAATCTGGCCCGGGCCCGGCGGATCGACGTCACCGCGACCATGACCAGGGCAGCGGTCCCCGCCACGGCGAGCAGCATGCCCGGGTAGTAGACGACGACCTCCCAGGTCGTGGACACGAGGTTGGCGCCGACCTCGATCGAGTATCCGACGAGGATGAAGGCGATGTGGGCGACCATGCACCAGAACGACGTGAAGCCCACCCACCGATGCAGCCGGGCCAGCTGGTCCTGGCCGAAGGCCCTCTCCACGAACGGGATCCGCGCCATCAGCAGCACCTGGACCAGCACCAGTTGGGCGCCCACGAGGCCGGTGAGGCGGCCCGCCTCGGTGAGGAGTGACTCCGGCGACGTGCGGACCGACTCGACCCCGCCGCCGGCGACCCACAGGCCGAGCAGCACCACCAGCGACAGCCCGGCCGACGCCAGGATGAGGCCGCGCGCCCGCCGCCCCGGCGGATGCGCGGGCAACGCGGGTGCGCCGGCTCCGGGGTCCCGCTCGAGCACAGTGGTCGTTGACATGCCCCCAGCACACAGGGCGAAGGTGTGGATGCGCTGTGCGAAACCTCGGCGTCCGCGACGAGGGGTGTGGATGCCGAGCGCGGGATGACGGTCCGACCCCGTAGCGTGCCTCGTCATGGGGACCCCGAGCCGAGTCGACCCGCCCGCCAGCCGAGCCGAACCGGGTGCCGAATGGTGGGAGGCTGCCGCTGAGTCACTGCGTCGGCGGGCGGCTCGGTCGCGTTTTGCCCCGGTCCTGCGGCGCGCGTCCGCTGTCGTGCTCTGGGCCTCGCTGGTCTATCTCGTTGGCCTGGTGCTCTTCTGGCCCAGCGTCTCGTGGGGGGTGCGGGTCTGGTTCGCCGTGGTGTGGGTGGTGCTGTGCTGGGCCCTGCTCGCCCGCACCCGAACCCTGCGGGTCGCCACCGTCATCCGCATCTTCGGAGCCGCGATCCCGTGGTCGGTCGCGGTCGGGGCACTCAGCTGGTGGGTCACGACATCCGCGGCCGGCCTCGGTTCACCCCAGACCGACGGCGGCCAGATTGTCGTCGCGAGCATCGCCGAGGAGATCCTCAAGCTCGGGCCGTTGGCGGCGATGGCCGCGTTCGCTCCGGGGCGGGTCCGGCGATTCGCCGTGGCGGACTGGGCGCTGGTCGGGCTGGCGTCGGGGGCCGGTTTCGAGGTCGTCGAGGAGTCGGTTCGCCGGGTCTACCTGATGACCACGCGCGGCGGCCTGCTCGACTTCTGCCAGTACCGCTCCGGACTCGAGCGGCTCGAGTGTCATGACGTGGCGCTCTTCGGTATCTGGCCGTTCGGCGGCAGCGCGGCCGGCGACCCTCCCTACGCCGGGCACGCCATCATGACCGCCCTGGTCGCGGTCGGTGTCGGGGTCGCGGTGCGCGTCGTCCGTGGCGGTCTGATTCCTCGGGTCGCGGCGCCGGTGGCAGCGGCGCTGCCGGTGCTCCTGCTCGTGGTGGCGATGG
>JBOFJB010000476.1:0-3315 GCA_051650465.1 Dermatophilaceae bacterium
CGCGCATGACGACCGGCACGCCGCCGACCCGGTCGACGTCGGTCATGACGTACGCGCCGAACGGCTTGACGTCGGCGAGGTGCGGCACGGATCCGCCGATCCGGGCGAAGTCGTCGAGGGTGAGGTCGACCTCGGCCTCGTGCGCGATGGCGAGCAGGTGCAGCACCGCGTTGGTCGACCCGCCGAAGGCCATGACGACGGCGATGGCGTTCTCGAACGCCTCCTTGGTCATCACGTCGCGGGCGGTGATGCCGCGGCGCAGCAGCCCGACCACGGCTTCGCCGGAGCGCCGGGCGAAGCCGTCACGGCGGCGGTCGGTGGCGGGCGGCGCAGCCGATCCGGGCAGCGACATCCCGAGCGCCTCGGCCACCGCGGCCATCGTGTTCGCGGTGTACATGCCGCCGCAGGCGCCCTCGCCGGGGCAGATCGCCCGCTCGATCGCGTCGACGTCCTCGCGGCTCATCAGCCCGCGGGCGCACGCACCGACGGCCTCGAAGGCGTCGATGATCGTCACCTGCTTCTCGGTGCCGTCGGACAGTTTCGCGATGCCCGGCAGGATCGACCCCGCGTAGAGGAACACCGATGACACATCGAGCCGGGCCGCTGCCATGAGCATCCCTGGCAGCGACTTGTCGCAGCCCGCGAGCAGCACCGAGCCATCGAGCCGCTCCGCGTTCATCACCGTCTCGACCGAGTCGGCGATGACCTCGCGGCTGACCAGCGAGAAGTGCATGCCCTCGTGGCCCATCGCGATGCCGTCGCTCACCGAGATGGTGCCGAACTCCATCGGATAACCGCCGGCGGCGTGCACGCCGTCCTTGGCGGCCTTGGCGAGCCGGTCGAGGGAGAGGTTGCACGGGGTGATCTCGTTCCACGAACTGGCCACGCCGATCTGCGGCTTGGCAAAATCGTCGTCGCCCATCCCGACCGCGCGGAGCATTCCCCGGGCGGCCGTGCGCTCGAGGCCGTCGGTGACGTCCCGGCTCCGGGGCTTGACGTCCGGCTTGTCCGGCCGGTCCGCGACCTGCGGTAGACGTCCACGAATGGTCTCGGATGACGGGCACATGCGCGCCATCCTAGGTATCCGAGGAAGCCGGGCGAGCCCGGCCTCCTCGGGCCCGCTGCGCGCTACCGCACCTCGCGACGGCGTGCCTGCTCAGATCACCCGTCACTCAGATGCCGAGTGTCCCGCGCGCCACACTGTCGCCGGAGTGGGTGGAGTTCCCGTCGAGCGGCTCGCGGGAGATGTCGACCACGACGTAGCCGTCGTCGATGAGCGCCTGCGGCACGACGAACGTCTGGCTGCCGGCGCCCGCGGCGAGGACGCCGACCGAGACCATCCGCTTCAGGTCGCGGTTGATGAGCCAGACCTCCACGTACCCCGAGCCGGGGTCGACGGGATCGGTCTCGACCGCGAGGTCCGTGGTCGCACCGGTTCGAACCAACTCGGCCGAACCGGTGGCCGTCTTGGTGTCGAGGGTGTCCAAGCGTGCGCTGGCGAGCACGACACTGGCGGGCTCCGCGGGGCGGTCGTCACCGCCGAGGGCAGCCACGCCAACCCCTCCACCGAGCACACCGACCGCGGCTGCGGCCGCCAACCAGCCAAGGCCGACACGCCGATGCGAGCGCCGGGACGCTGCCGCGGCACGCCGAGTACGCAATTCGGTCACCGGAGCGTGCCGGTCGGCGAATGAACTCGGCTCACTATTTACCAAGGTCGGCGCACTGACCCGGGCGTCAGCCGGCGCGTCATCGAGCAAGACGGGCGCGTCATCGAGCAGGACGGCCGCCTGCACGGCATCCCACACCCGCCGTGGCGGCGTGACCGGCTCGGCCGGCGCGACGCGGAGCACCGCGAGCGTTCGCGACAGTGCCTCGACCTCGGTGGCGCAGGCAGAACAGGAGGTGAGGTGCTCGCGGGTGAAGCGGGCGGCCGGCTCACCGAGCGCGACATCGGCGAGGAGATCGTCATCGGGATGGAACATCGTGCACCTCCTCCATGCGCTTCCGTAGATGGGTCAACGAGCGGCGAACGTGCGATTTCACCGTGCCGAGCGGGATGTTCAGCCGGCGGGAGATCTCGTCGTGGGTGAGGTCATCGAAGAAGGCCAGCCGGATGACGGTGGAGCGCGGCTCACCGAGGCGCGCGAGTTCGTCCTCGACGAGGAGGCGGGAGGCGAGCATGTCGTCCGGCGGAGGTGCCGACGCGACCGGGGCCGACTGCCGGGCAACTGCCTCGGTGTTGCGCGTGATCCGCGACCGAGAGGCGTAGACGTCAGCGATCTTGTGCCGGGTGATACCTACCAGCCACCCCGGCACCGTGCCCCGATCGGCCCGCAAGGTGTGCCGCCCACGCCACGCCGCGACGAACACCTGCTGGGTGACGTCCTCGGCGTCGTGGTGGTTACCCAGCGACCGGACCGCCAAAGTGTGCACCAAGGTGCCCCACCGGCGATATGCCTCCTCCAACGCATCCTGCGACCCGGCACACAGCCGTTCGGCGAGATCGTCGCGCGCGACCTCTACGTCGTCTCCGGCCAACACGTCTCCCACCATAGACATCGCCGGCCGCCGACGGGTGGCCCGGTCGGCTCGGCATGCTGGCGCCCGCCGGGGCAATGTGGCCACACCACCGAGCGTCGTCTCGAACCCGGGAGCCTCGACCAGCATGGCTAGCGACCTCCCGGACGAAGTGCCGCGATCACCGGGGGGACGGCCGGGACAGCAGCGGCGGCGAGGCCGCTCATCCGGCGGAGTGTCATGGACCTGTCCTGTCGTCGGCGGAACGGCCGTACCGCCGCTCTCACTCCTACTTCGGCCGAAGTTGCGGCGGCGGATGCACCCCGGCGGCATCGCCGGATCCCACCTCCGCGAGTCCTCGACCGGGCCCGACGACGCCGCTACCGAGCCGTCGAGGCCACCAGAACCAGTCGCCGAGGAGCAGGGCGAGGGCCGGCACGAGCACCGTGCGCACCACCAGGGTGTCGAGCAGGACCCCGACGCAGATGACGACGCCGAGCTGGGCCAGCACCACGAGTGGGAGCACGCCGAGCACGGCGAACACCGCGGCGAGCAGGATGCCAGCGCTGGTGATCACGCCGCCGGTGGCGGCCAGTGCACGAAGCATGCCGGGACGCACGCCATGGGTCCGGGCCTCTTCAGCGGCCCGGGTGACGAGGAAGATGTTGTAGTCGACTCCGAGCGCGACGAGGAAGACGAAGGCGAGGAGCGCGACGCCGTCATCCAGCCGTTCGAAGCCGAACACTTGGGTGAACAGCACCCAGGAGATTCCGAGGCTCGCCAGATAGGTGGCCA
>JBOFJB010000477.1:0-4352 GCA_051650465.1 Dermatophilaceae bacterium
GTGACCCGTTGCCGGCCACCCAGGAGTTGCAGATGGCTCTCACGCCCGAGGACGTCCTCAACAAGACGTTCACCCAGACCCAGTTCCGTCGTGGGTACGACGAGCGAGAGGTCGACGACTTCCTCGACGACATCGTCGCTGAGATGCGTCGGATGACGAAGGAATCCGACGAGTTGCGCGGCGAACTCAACACTGTTCGCGAGGGCAAGGGGCTGGCTCCGACGTTCTCGCAAGCCGATGTCGACGCCTCCTCCAAGGACCTCGAGGAACTCCGAGCGAAGAACGCCACACTTGCTGCCCGGGTGAGCGAGTTGGAGGGTGCCCGGAGCGAACTCACGGCCCGCCTCGGCGAGTACGAGGGCAAGAGCGGCGACACTGAGAGCCGCAACGCTGACCTGCAGGGCCGGGTCGGGCAACTCGAGCATCGCAATGGCGAACTCGAGCGGCAGGCGTCCGAGGTGCAGAGCCGGGCCACGGATGCCGAGAAGCGTGCGTCGGTGCTCGAGGCGCGGGTGCGTGAACTCGAAGGCAGCCTCGGCGACTCACGCAGCAAGCTTGCCGCAGCGCAGGACGAGCGTCAGCGTGACGTTGCGGCTCTCGCGGCTGCACGCGACGGCGCCACGTCGTCCGCCGACCAGCACATGGCCACCCTGCGGTCCCGCACCGAGGAAGCCGAACGTGACGCCCAGCGCCGGATCGCCTCGGCGAAGGAACGTGCCGAACAGGCCGAGCGTGACGCCGACCGGCGAGTGTCATCGGCGGGTTCCCAGGGTGGCGGGGACTCGAGTCTGGAGGGTGTCAGCCTCGGCGCAGCAGCGCTGGCGGGTGCCGGAGGTGGTGCGAGTGCCGCCGGCGTCATCGCCCTCGCCCAGCGTCTGCACGACGAGCATGTCACCGCGGGCGAGAGCAAGCGGGACGAGTTGATCGCCGAAGGCCAGCGTCGCCACGACGAGTTGGTGGGTGCCGCGCAGCGGCAGCACGACGACCTGGTTGGCACGGCCAAGGCTCAGCACGACAACCTTGTCGCCACCGCTACGGCCCAGCGTGACGAACTCATCGGCACCGCCTCGACACAGCGGGACGAGTTGCTGACCGAGGCCCGCGAGCGCAGTACAGGGATGGTCGCCGAGGCCCAGCAGCGGAAGGCCGCGATCCTTGAGGACCTCGGTCGCGAACGCGGGCTCCTCGAGCGCAAGATCGAAGAGTTGCGCGGCTTCGAGCGGGACTATCGTGGCCGGCTACATGACTACATCCAGGGTCAACTTGCCGAGTTGAAGGACACCGCTGTTGACGCGGGGACCCGCGAGAACGCCATCTGACGGCGACCTCGCGCCACCTAGCGAGGAACAGGGCGGGGCACCAGCCGATGCTGGTGCCCCGCCCTGTTCTCGTGGCCGAGACGACGCGGTGAGTGACGGCGCCGGATTGTCTGGGAGACTCGGACGCACAGTCACTTCGCCGGTACCGACGGGCCTCGGATCGGCGTGCCCAGGAAGGACAACCAGATGGTGAGGCGAGCGCTCTGCGGAGCCAAGAGGCTCGCGGCGCGAGCCGAGATCGGCTCGCACGAAGGTCTCCTGGGGCGACACCCGGAGGCGCCGGTGACCAGCACGAGCGCGCGACTGACGGTTTCATCCGTGAGGACCTCGCTGGCGTACAGCGCCCGCCTGACGCTTGACGTCAACGGGCATGCCCTCGAGCGGCTCGGCGACGGGACCTCTGGATGTCCAAGGCGTGTCGTGGCCCGACTAGCAAACCCCAACTCCAGGCGGCTCCTCGGGCGACCCTGTGCCTGACACGCAAGACGACTCAGGAACGCCGCTGACACCGACCGACCTCTCGCGTCCGCTGCTCACCTCGGCTTCGGCTGGCGGCCGGTCGCGGGCATTTGTCGTGCTTTGGGGGTCCGCGGTGTCGGCGCTTGTTGTCGACCAGGCGACCAAGGTGTGGGCTCTGGCCACGCTGACTCCCGGTGAGCCGGTCGACTTTCTCGGCTCGGCGATCCGCCTCAATCTGGTGCGCAACCCTGGAGCAGCGTTCTCCATCGGTGACGGTGCGACGTGGATGCTGACCGTGCTTTCGGTGGTCATCATCGCCTGGGTCGCTGTCGTCGCCCGCCGAGTGGGCACCCGGGCCTGGGCAGCGGGCCTCGGTCTCCTGCTTGGCGGCGCCATCGGCAACCTTGTCGACCGAGTCTTCCGCGCACCAGGTCCTGGGCGTGGGCATGTGGTCGACTTCATCGACTACTCGGGTTGGTTCGTCGGCAACATCGCCGACATCGCCATCGTCGGTGCGGCCGCGCTGGTTGCGACGCTGTCCTGGCGCGGAGTCCCGGTGTCGGGCACCTCTCCACTCCGCGAGCCACCCGATGAGTGAGTCCCGCATCCTCGTGGTGCCTGACGGTTTGGAGGGAGAGCGGGTTGACGCAGCGCTCTCCCGGGCCTTCGGCCTGTCTCGTACCAAGGCCGCCGACCTCGCCGTTGGTGGTGCGGTGAAGGTGAACTCCACCGAGGTCGGCAAGAGCCACCGGGTCACCGCAGGGGACCTGCTCGAGGTTGACTTGCCGACAGGACCCGCGCTCGCCGTGGAGGTGGTGGCCGAACCGGTACCCGGGATGACGGTCGTGCATGACGACGGCGATGTCGTCATCGTCGATAAGCCGGTCGGGGTTGCCGCCCACCCCAGCGTCGGGTGGAGCGGGCCGAACGTGCTCGCCGGGCTCAAGGCTGCCGGCTACCGGGTGTCCACCAGTGGGGCGAGTGAGCGGCAGGGCATCGTGTCGCGGCTGGATGTGGGGACGAGTGGTCTGATGGTGGTGTGCACCAGTGAACGCGCGTACTCGGCGCTCAAGCGTGCGTTCCGGGAGCGTCGCGTCAAGAAGACCTACCACGCACTGGTCCAGGGGCTGCCGGACCCGGTCGTTGGCACGATCGACGCCCCGATCGGGCGGCATCCGGGGCACGAGTACAAGTTCGCGGTGATGGAGTCCGGCAAGCACGCGATCACCCACTACGAGTTGCTCGAGGCGTTCCGGCACGCCAGTCTCCTCGAGATCGGTCTTGAGACCGGGCGAACTCATCAGATCCGCGTCCACACCGCGGCGGTGCGGCATCCGTGTGTCGGGGACCCGCTCTACGGTGGCGATCCGGTGCTGGCCCGGAGGCTTGGTCTGGAGCGCCAGTGGCTGCACGCTGTCGGGCTCGGTTTCGAGCACCCGGGAACGGGGGAGTGGGTCACCTTCGAGAGCAACTACCCCGATGACCTCCAGGTGGCTCTGGACCGGCTCTGACCGGCGGATGACAGGGTCGTCAAGGCTGTCGACGACCGGCTCTCGACGGGTGGATGACGGGCGCCGGCGAGAGTGTCGCCGCACTGTGGGGCGGACTGACTGAGGCCGGTCGGCCCGCTCGTGACCGGCTCGGCTCGTTTTCGGCGCACGACGTCGACACACACCGACCGGGGTTGGTCAGACCGGCCCTGGCCGCCGTCTTAGGATGACGCGGTGCCTTCCCCGAACGGCTCCGGATCGGCCTCGTCAACCGGCGCGGGCACGGACTCGTTCGTCCACCTCCACGTGCACACCGAGTACTCGATGCTCGACGGCGCGGCCCGGATCGGCGACCTGTTCCAGCGGGCCGCCGAGTTGGGGATGCCGGCCCTCGCCACGACCGACCACGGGTACCTCTTCGGGGCGTACGAGTTCTGGAAGAAGGCGCAGGGTTCGGGCGTCAAACCGATCCTCGGTGTCGAGGCGTACGTGGCGCCGGGAACGCACCGCACCGACAAGACGCGAGTGCGCTGGGGAGATGAGCGCACCCGCCCCGGTGATGACGTGTCCGGCTCGGGCGCGTACACGCACATGACCCTGCTCGCCCGCGACAACACGGGGCTGCACAACCTGTTCCGGATGAATAGCCAGGCGTCGCTCGACCAGGTCTGGGCCAAGTGGCCGCGCATCGACCGCGAGTTGCTCGAGCGGCACGGCAGCGGGTTGGTCGCCACCACCGGCTGCCCATCCGGCGAGGTCCAGACTCGAATCCGGTTGGGGCAGTACGATCTTGCCAAGCAGGCGGCATCCGAGATGCGGGACATCATCGGTGCAGAGAACTACTTCTGTGAGTTGATGGACCACGGTCTCGACATCGAGCGGCGCGTCCAGCGCGACCTGCTCCGGCTCGCCCGCGAACTCGGGTTGCCGCTGCTCGCCACCAATGACCTGCACTACACCCACCCCGAGGACGCCAAGGCGCACTCGGCGCTGCTGTGTGTGCAGTCCGGCTCGACGATGATGGACCCGAACCGGTTCAAGTTCGACGCCGACGACTTCTACCTCACCACCCCCGCCGAGATGC
>JBOFJB010000478.1:0-16982 GCA_051650465.1 Dermatophilaceae bacterium
CTTGGTTGATTCCGGCTCGATGCGGCAGACTGAGGCGGCTCGCATGAGCACCACGCGCAAGTGGCGGAATGGCAGACGCGCTGGCTTCAGGTGCCAGTGTCCGAGAGGGCGTGGGGGTTCAAATCCCCCCTTGCGCACCGCTGGCTCGTTTCCAGATGTCGGGATCACCCCAACGGTCTCGGGGCGGGTGCAGCCCTTTCTCACCAGGGTCTCATCAGGGAATTCAGTACTTTTCACGGTGGTCGCCGATGGTCGACCCCATGACACGCATCTCTCGCATCCGGTCTGTTTCGGCCGCCCGACCGCTTCGTGCATTCGCCGCCGGGGCACTCCTCGTGGTCCTCACCGCATGTGGCGGCGAGGAGTCGTCATCCGCTGGAGTGGCCGCCCTCGACGATGGCAGCACCTCCTCCTCGGCGTCCCCCACCGCGAGCGGTGACGCCGAGAAGCAACTGCTCGACTATGTCGAGTGCCTCCGCGGTGAGGGCCTCGACGTGCCCGATCCGACGGTCGATGCGGAGGGCAATCTCACGCTGCGACCTCAGGGTGGTGCCGCCGGGGGGCAGCAGTTCGACCGGGAGAGGTTCCAGCAGGCGCAGGAGACCTGCGGTGAACCTCCGGAGGGCGCGCTCGGCATCACCGAGGAGGACCGGTCCGAGTTGCAGGATGCTGCGCTCGAGTTCGCGAAGTGCATGCGCGGCGAAGGCATCGATGTGCCCGACCCGGACTTCAGCCAGGGCGGGCCCGGTGCTGGCGGCGGTGCCGGAGGGGGCCCGTTCGGTGACCTGGACACCGACGACCCGAAGGTCGCCGCCGCCGTGGAGAAGTGCCAGTCGGCGTTCGGCGACGCACTCCCCGGCGGTGGCCAGTGAGCCGCACCCGGGTCATGGCCGGCACCGGAGCGGCGGTGCTGGCCATGGGTGGAGTGGCTGCCGCGGTGCTCCTCACCTCCGGACCTGATTCCACCGCGGCCGCCCCGGCGGCTGAGGCGGCCGAGGCAACCGGGACGGCGACGGTCGAGCGCCGCGACCTGGTGACCACCGAGGAACTCACCGGTGAGCTGGGGTTCGGTGAGCCGACCTCGGTGGGGGCGGCGGCATCCGGCGTGGTCACCTCGGTGCCGGAGGACGGTGCCACGGTGAAGGTCGGCGACACGCTGTTCGAGGTGGATGCCGAGCCGGTGGTGCTGCTCAGCGGCGCCGTGCCGGCCTACCGCGACTTGGCCGACGGCGTCGAGGGCGCTGATGTCGAGCAACTGGAGAAGGCGCTGCGCGACCTGGGATACGGCGACGACGTCACCGTCGACCGCGAGTACACCGCGGCGACCGCCGACGCGGTGCAGACCTGGGAGGAGAAACTGGGCCGGGACGACCCGGATGGCGTGGTGCAACTCGGCGAGGTGCGGTTCGGTTCCGGGGCCGTGCGGGTCGATGAGGTCGCGGCCGATGTCGGCACCCAGGTACAGGCCGGCACCGCCGTGCTCCAGGTGACCGCCACGACGAAGGTCGTCGTGGCCGCGCTGGATGCCGACCGCGCCGGCGATCTCGCAGCAGGGACGACCGCGCAGGTGGAGTTGCCCGGCGGGGTAGAGACCACCGGCACGGTGTCCACCGTGGGCACCGAGGTGGAGGAGAACACCGAGAACCCCGAGGCCGAGCCGACGGTCGACGTCACCGTGACTCTCGATGACGCCGCGGGGGTCGCCGAGGTCGACACCGGCGACGCCACCGTGACGGTCGAACGGTCCCGCACCGAGGGTGCCCTGGCGGTGCCGGTCACCGCGCTGCTCGCCCTCGCGGGTGGCGGATATGCGGTCGAGGTGCGCAGCGGCGGCGGCTCCGAGTTGGTCGCGGTCGACATCGGCACGGTCGCCGATGCGTGGGTCGAGGTCGACGGGGTCGCCGAGGGCTCCACCGTCGCGGTGGCCGAGTGACCGCCGTCGATGACGTCACCGGCCGCACACCAAGTGTCGCCAGCGAGTCGGTGCTCGAGCTGCTCGACGTGACCAAGGAGTACCCCACCGACCCGGTCACCCGGGTGCTGCACGGCATCGACCTACGGATCGGGCGAGGCGAGCTGGCCGCGGTGGTCGGCCCGTCAGGGTCGGGGAAGTCGACGCTGCTCAACATCATCGGCACGCTCGATCGGCCGACGACCGGAACCGTCGTCGTGGCCGGCCTGGACGCCTCCGACCTCGACGACGACGAGCTCTCGGCGCTGCGCAGCACCGACATCGGCTTCGTCTTCCAGCAGTTCTTCCTGCTGTCCGGGATGAGCATCGTCGACAACGTCGCCGACGGTCTGCTCTACAGCGGGATGGCGCTGAGCGCGCGGCGCGAGCGGGCCGTGAGCACCCTGGAACGGGTTGGCCTGGGCCATCGGCTCGGCCACCATCCGGAGAAGCTCTCCGGTGGCGAGCGGCAACGGGTGGCGATCGCCCGCGCGCTGGTCGGCCAGCCGTCGATCGTGCTGGCCGACGAGCCCACCGGCAACCTCGACAGCCGCTCCTCGGCCGCGGTCATGGACCTGCTGCACGAGCTGCATGACGAAGGAGCCACCATCCTGGTGATCACCCATGACCTGTCCATTGCGGCGGAACTGCCGCGCCGAATCTCGGTGCGCGACGGGCGGATCGAGCACGACAGCGCCCTCGAGGGGGTGCGCGGATGACGACCCTCGAACTCGGAGGCGCCGAACCGCCCGAGCGGGCCGGGGTACCCGAACCACGTCGGCGATCCGTTGGCGCCGTGCCGGCCGACGATGCCGTGACCGTCGAGCCGCTCGGCGCCGCCCGCCGCCCGCGGATGCGGCGCAGTCGGCTGCATCCGGTCGACCTGCTCCGGGTCGGCTCGGTCGGGCTGCGTAGCCGCCGACTGCGAGCGAGCCTGTCCGCGTTGGGTATTGCCATCGGGATCGCCGCGATGGTGGCGGTCCTCGGTATCTCCGAATCCTCGCGGGCCGACCTGATCGCCTCGCTCGACCGGCTCGGCACCAACATGCTCACCGTGCAGGCGGGCAGCGGCTTCGGCGGCGGTGACGCCGCGCTCCCGGTGCAGAGCGAAGCCATGCTCGGCCGGATCGGCCCGGTCGAGGCGGCGGCGTCGCTCACCACGGTCGACGCGTCGGTGCGCCGTACCGACCTCGTACCGGAGGACCAGACCGGCGGCATCTCGGTGAAGGCGGCCGACACCACCTTCCTCGGCACCCTCGCCGGCTCGATGTCGACCGGCGAGTGGCTCGACGACACCCGGTCCGGCCTGCCGGTCGTGGTGCTGGGTTCGGTGGCGGCGCAGCGGCTCGGGATCACCACCCTCGAGGGCCAGCCCCAGGTGTGGATCGACGACCGCTGGTTCACCGTCGTCGGCATCCTCGAACCACTGGAGCTCGCCCAGGATGTCGACCGGGCCGCGTTGGTGGGCAACGGGATCGGCCAGAACGAACTGGGCGCCGCCGAGGAACCGGAGACGATCTACCTGCGCACCGACCCCGAGCAGGTCGACGCCGTTCGGGATGTGGTCGCCGCCACGGCCGACCCGGGAGACCCTGACGAGGTCGAAGTCTCCCGGCCGTCCGACGCGATCGAGGCCCGAGCCGCGGCAAGCACGGCGTTCACCTCGCTGTTCCTCGGGCTCGGCGGCGTGGCCCTGCTCGTCGGCGGCGTCGGCATCGCCAACGTCATGGTCGTCTCGGTGCTCGAACGACGCTCCGAGATCGGCCTCCGCCGCGCGCTCGGAGCCACTCGGCGGCACGTCAGCGGGCAGTTCCTCGTCGAAGCCCTGCTGCTCTCGGCGATCGGCGGGACCGTGGGCGTCGTCATCGGCGCCCTGGTGACCGCCGGGTACGCGGTGCTGCGCGGCTGGGAGGTCGTCGTGCCCCTGGTGGCTGCTGCAGGTGGCCTCGGGGCGGCTCTCGGGATCGGCGCGGTCGCCGGTCTCTACCCGGCGCTGCGCGCGGCGCGACTCTCGCCCACCGAAGCCCTGAGGACGGTGTGACATGGCCTTCTCCCAGAACGGTCCGAACCACGCGAACGATGTCGGCAGCCCCGATGACTCGATGGATGTCGGCGGCCGGGTCGGCACGCTCGTCATCGGTGCACCCCGGCGGCGGCGGCGCCATCCGGTGGTCGTCGCGGTGGTGATCGCCGGTGTGCTCGTGGCCGGTGGCGTGTCGTGGTCGGCCGCCACGGCCGACGATAGGACAACGGATGAGGATGGACGCACGGTCGCCGCGGTACGTCGTGACCTCAGCGCCACGACCTCGGCCGCCGGCACCGTGCAGCGTCGTACGGAACTGACGGTGCTCGCCGGTGCGACCGCGCCGAGCCGGGTCACAGCGACCTCCGGAGCGGGTCAGCCGGCGACGGGCGGCACTGCCGATGGGGCCGCCCTCACGGGCGGGGACGATGCGGCAGCCACGCCGTCATCCGGTGCTGCGCGGTCCGGTTCGCTCTCGGCCGCTGCGCCGGCGACCAGCTGGTCCTCGGATGTCGGCGCCGTCGCGGTGGCGGTGACCTCGGTGGCCGGCGACGACCTCACGTCGACCCCGACGCCGACCGGCAGTCCGGGCCCGACGCCGACCGCGACCGGCAGCCCCATGCGGCCGGCATCCGAGAGCGGAACACCGAGCCCGAGCCAGACGCCGTCACCGACCCCCTCGCCGAGTGCCGGCCCGACGTCGAGCCCCTTCCCTTCACCCAGCCCTACTCCTTCACCGAGCCCTACTCCTTCACCGAGCGGCAGCCAGCCACCGTCGTCCACCCGCTCGCCGTCACCCACCGGACCGACGGGGCCGGCCGCTCCGGGCCAGACCCCGTCAGGCCAGCCTCCACCGGGTCAGATCCCGCGGATGCAGCCTCAACAGCCGGCGGCGATCCAGCCGCAGGGTTCACCACCGGCGGGCGCCGGTGCGGCCACCGGTTCCCGGGCCGGCGCCGGGTCGGGGCCACCTGACGGCGGACAGGCCGCGGCCGGTGAGCAGCCGGAGCCGGCGCCCGTGCTCACCGGTCTTGCGGCGGTCGGGTCGCGGCTCGGTGACGGCGCTGTCGCCTATGCCGCCAACGGCGAGCCCACTGTTGTCATGGTCGACGACGTGCCGTCGTATCGCGTTCTGCGGGAGGGTGACTCGGGCGCCGACATCCAGGCGCTCGAGCAACTGCTCGAGCGCCTGGGCCGTGCTGACGGCGTCACGGTCGACGACGAGTTCACCTCCGCCACGGCGGATGCCGTCGAGGACTGGGAGGCCGACCTCGGCCGCGCCGACCCCGACGGGGTCGTTGAACTGGGCGACCTCCTCGTCGTCAGCGAGTCGCAGGAGGTGACCGGAGCGGTGGCCGACATCGGCGACGAGGTACCCGCGGGCACGCCGCTGCTCGACGTGGGGGCGGGTGTCTCGGATGCCGTGGTCGACGTCGCGGTCGACGACCTCGCCGGTTGGGCGGTGGGAGCCGACGCCCAGATCGAGATCGCCGACCAGGACCTCGCCGGGAAGGTCCGTCGCGTCGGCCGCGACGCCGTGGACGGCCGGGTTGAGGTCCGCCTCGAGATCGGTGACACCGTCGAGGCGGTGCCCGGGACTCCGCTCGACGCCACCGTGACGGCCGACTTACGGTCGGGAGCGGTGACCGTGCCGGTGGCCGCGCTGGTGTCCGGGTCGGACGGGGCGACCGTGGTGCGCACCGTGGCGGGGTCGGGCACGGATGCCGCCGACCGCGAGGTCGAGGTGACCGTGGGTCTCGTGGTCGACGGTCTCGTCGAGGTCACCGGGGTGGACGAGGGCGCCCAGGTGCGGGTGCCCGACTGACCGCCGCCGGCAGGTGGTTGGCGGCCGCCGGCGGTTCCGGTGCCGAGTGCGCATCCTGGACCTCGACGACCGCACCCACGCGGTGTTGGCGGCGTGCGCGGCCGAGGCCGGCACCAGCGTCTCCGAACTGCTGCGTGATGTGGCGATCCGGATGGCGTCGCGGCCGGCTCTGGCGTCGGGGTCGACCCTGACGTCGCAGCCGACCGTCACCGAGTGGCTCGAGAGCACCCGGCGCCGGTCGTCGCCGGTCGGGCGGGCCGAGATCGCGGCCGCGCTCGACGAGCACCGTGGCTCGTGGCCCGATGCTGGTCGTTGACGCTTCAGGGTTGTCCACAAGCGGATATGCGCGACTTGCGGTGGGTGGCGTGAGTCGGCTGGTGAGTACGGCCGGTTCGCGTCGGTGATGGGTGCGTTGGCGGGGGTGGTGGCCGGGGTGGACTCCAGCAGTTGGGTGGGTGCGGAGGGTGAGTTGTTCCGGGCCCGTCAGGCGGGGTTGGCGCCGCCGATGGAGGTGGCGCAGACGTCGTTTGGCACGGTGGCGCGGGTGTTGGGTGGGTTCGCCGACGACGTGGAGACGGGGCAGTCGCGGATGGCGTCGGTGCGGGAGGCGGCGCGGGTGGCCTCCAGAGGGTGCGCGCCGTCATCGACCAACAAGCCCCCAACCTGAAATGGGCCGAACCCGAACCCAGCCGCGCCGAGCGGGGAGGGTGCGGCGAGCCGTTCCACATGGTCCTCGATTCCGGCTCCGGCATCTACAAAGGAGGCGGTGAGTACGCCGACGGCGCTATCGACGACACCACCTGGCCCGGCCTCCTCACCGCCATCCAAGACGTTGCCAAAGAGGACGGCTTCACCCGACTCATCATCCTCCAAGACAAGACCGGCAATCACGCCGTCGCGATCGGCGACCCCCGCACCAACGCCACGGTGAACTTGATGACGGCGGTCAACACCACCCTGTCCCTTCGCGGGGCGTGCTTCCTGCCCGAGGCCGCCCGCCGCTCCCCCAGCCCCACCTAACCGCCGGCCCCCGGGAGGGACTCGGCACCTACGGTCGGCGGCCAGGAAGCCGGATGGCGAATCTCGCCCCACCGCCAGGCGCGGCATCCACCTCGACCGTGCCACCATGGCGGGCCACGGCCTCGGCGACGATCGCGAGGCCGAGCCCGCTACCGGGACGGGAGCGGGCGTCATCCGCCCGCCAGAACCGCTCGAACACCAACGACCGGTCGGCCGGGGCCACTCCTGGCCCCTCGTCGTCGACGATCAGGGTGGCTGAGCCAGAACCGTTGGTGCGCAACGTCATCCGCACCGTGGTACCTGGCGGACTGAACTTCACCGCATTGTCGGCGAGATTCACCACGGCTCGCTCCAGTTGGGCCGCGTCGCCAGTGACCAGCCACGGCACGACGTCGACCTCGAGCCGGTGGTCGGCCCGGAGCCCGGCCCGGCCGGCCGCGGCCCGGACCACCTCATCGAGGCGCACGTCGTCATCCGGGGACGCCCCGGTCGTGCTGGCCAACTCGGTGAGTTCCTCTGTGAGAGTGGATAGTTCATCGAGCTGGGCCACCACCCGGGCCAGCAGAACCGCCCGGCGTTCGGGCTCCAGCGGGCGACCGCGTGCCTCGCTGCGCTCCAGCAGTTCGATGTTGGTGCGTAGCGAGGTGAGCGGCGTGCGGAGTTCGTGACCGGCATCCGCGACCAGCCGCGACTGCCGTTCACGGGATTCCTCGAGCGAAGCGGTCATCGCATTGAACGCATGGCTCAGCCGAGCGACCTCGTCCTCGCCGGCGACCGGGATTCGAGTGTGCAGTTCCTGGGTGCGGCTCACGTGTTCGGCAGCGCGAGTGAGCCGGTCGACCGGTCGTAGCGCCGTGCGAGCCACGACGACACCCGCAGTGAGCGCGAGGCCACCCCCGAGCAAGGTCGCGACCCCGAGCACGACAGCCAGCCAGCGCAGCGTGGTGTCGATCTCGCTGAGGTCGCGCACGACGAGCACGGCGTAGCCGTTGGAGAGGCCCTGGCTCTGCACGCGGACCGGTACGCCGCCCTCGGTCGTGTCGTCGCGTCGCGTCGTCGGCCCGCCAGCGGCGGCGCGGCGGTCGTCGGCGCGCACCGGCACCGGGTCGCCATCATCGGTGGTGCAGGTGGAGCCGTCGGCGTTGACGAGTTGCAGCGACACCAGGCCGGTACGGAACCGTCCGAAGGTGCCGCTTACTGCGGTGCACAACTGCTCGACATCCGCACGGGGCAGGAGTTGCCCGGGACCGGTGAGATCCGGTGTGCTGCTGTCCGTGGTGCCGCCGGTACCGCCGGTGCCGCCGGCTACGGCGACGCGGCCCGGAGACAGGTCGAGCGCCGCGTCGACCTGCCCGCGCAGCACACCTCGAGTGGTGACCCACGCAAGCACACTCACCGCGGCGATCGACGCCGTGACCGCCACAGCGCACAACAGCGCGATAGTGCGAGTCAGACTCGGCCGGCGCACGTCATCCGGCCCGGATGGCGTAGCCCACTCCGCGGACCGTCTGCACCAGTCGTGGCCGGCCGTCGATCTCGGTCTTGCGGCGTAGGTAGCCGATGTACACCTCGAGGCTGTTCGACGCCGGGTCGTGGTCGAATCCCCAGATCTCGCGGATGAGTTGGGCTCGCGTGAGGACCTGGCGCGGATGACGCATGAGCAGAGCGAGAAGGTCAAACTCGGTGCGCGTCAACGAGATCGGCGTGCTGGAGCGGTGGACCTCGCGGGTGCCGAGGTCGAGCGTGAGGTCGCTGACCTCGAGCAGTTCGGATGGGCGCCGGGTGGCGCTCGTGCGCCGCCGCTGGGCGCGCACCCGGGCGAGCAGTTCCTCCAGCGCGAACGGTTTCACGAGGTAGTCGTCGGCGCCGGCGTCGAGCCCGGTCACCCGGTCGCCGAGCATCGTGCGGGCGGTGAGCAGGATGACGGGGGTGTCGTCCCCGCCCGCGCGGAGCCGCCGGCAGGTTTCCAAGCCGTCGAGTACCGGCATCTGCACGTCGAGCACGACGAGGTCAGGGCGCTTGCGGCCGACGAGGTCCAGGGCGACCCGGCCATCGGGGGCGGTGAGCACCTGGTAGCCCTCGTAGTCCAGCGAGCGGGCCAGACTGTCGCGCACGTCGTCGTCATCATCGACCACGAGCACCGTGCCCGTTGCGGCTTCGAGCCGCGCGCTGTCCCTCACGCCCGCAGCCTGCCCGGTGTACCTGAAAATTGGCTGATCTCCGGCTCGGATGACGCCCGCCCGGGATGTCGATGCGGCGCTGGCGTTTACTCGGGCCTACCCGCCTTCTGTGTTACGCATGTACTGAACCCCACATCCCTAGCGACCGAGGAGGACCTGATGCTCGCCGTGCGCCTGCCGCAGGACATCGAGGACCGCCTGAACGAGTTGGCCCACCGAACCGGACGCTCGAAGTCGTTCTACGCCCGCGAAGCGATCCTCGAGCACCTGGAAGACCTCGAGGATCGCTACCTGGCCGAGGAAGCTCTCGAGGAGCACCACGCCTCCGGCGGCACGACGATCTCGATGGCCGAGGTCCTGAAGCGATACGGCGGGTGAGTTTCTCGGTCGAGTGGTCGCGCCGTGCGGAGAAGCAGCTGGCAAAGCTCGATCGGCCGACCGCGACGGCGCTGGTGCGTTTCGTCGCCCATCGACTCGACGGCGAGGCCGACCCACGGTCGTTGGGTAAGCAGCTTGTCGGGTCCGGAGATCTGGCGCTATCGGGTCGGCGACTACCGCATCCTCTGCCAGATCCTCGATGATCGGCTGGTCGTGTTGGTCGTCGAACTCGGCCACCGGCGTGAGGTGTACCGCTGATAGCGAGCGGGGCACCCAGGCCTGGCCGGGCGGGTGCGCCCGACCGTGCTGCGCGGCATCAGAGCGGATGAGGATGGGTGGGGATGGCGGTTGGGCGAGCCCATTCAGGTCATACTCCGGGGGTGAAGGACTCGCCGGAGGCAGCCCACGGGATGTCGCTCGCGTGGCGTCGGGCAGTCGGCATGTACCTGGGATGGGCCACGTTCGTCGGTACTGCCCTTGGACTCGTGGCTTTCCTGGTCGACCTGCTACCGAGGGATGGCGGTCTGCTCCTTGCCCTGGTGGCCGTGTTCACCACTGGTCTGGGGTGGGGTGCCGCAGCGCTTCTGCTGGGCGCCCAGGCGGTGTCGGCGCGGTGGGCGTCGCTGGGTGGCGCGGTGCTGCTGGCGGTCGCGACAGTCACCTATTACGCCCTAATCGTCGTGACGGGTACTCGGGCTGACGTTGGTGTGTCGCCCCAGTTGCGCGCCGCCGCGATCTGGGGCGCGGTGTCGCTGGTCGGAGGCCCGGCCCTCGGGGCACTTGGCTGGCTGATGCGACGTGGGTCGGCCGTTCAGGCCGCACTGTCCGCGGGTGGCCTTGGAGGTCTGCTTGCTGCTCAGGGAGTGACTGAGGCTGTCACGAATTCGACGACGATCTTCGCGTGGCCACTGCCGTTGTACTCGCTGATAGTGCTGCTCGTCGTGGTGGTTCCCGCCGCGGGCGCCGTGTGGTGGGGGCACCGGCATGGCCGGTTGGCCCTGGCGGTGGCGGCGCTGGCCGTCGCGGGTGTGGCAGGCGCCGCCGGGTGGGCAACGGTGGCGGCTGTGCTGCGCTGACCACGCCGAGCCTTCATCACCGGACGTCAAGCGCGCATCACCCGGGAGATCGGGATGCGTGCAGCGCGGACAGCGGGAGCCAGCCCTCCCAGGAGCGACGCGACACAGCCGCTTGATGCGGCGGCCAAGGCTGCGGTCCAGGGGAACCCGATGACGGTGTCGCGTGGAAGCACCTCGAATAGTGCGAACGTGGCAGGTCTTAGTAAGGGGACGGATATCGCCAGTGCGAGACCCGCCGCGATGATCCCGACGGCGGCGCTCTCCAGGAGCACGACGGTGGCGAGAAGCCGGGCCCGGGCACCGACGGCGCGACGGAGGGCGAGTTCGTCGACCCGCTCGCCGATAGTTGCGAGCCCGATGTTGAGCACGGCGAGGCCGCCGACGACGAGTGCGACCGCTGCGACGAACGCAAAGATCGTGCGGATGGTCGCGACCGACTGCCGCAACTCTTCCACCGCTGTCACACGGCTCAGGGGTTCAACAGTCGCCCCCATTGCTCGGAGGCGGGCTTGAGCGGTGATCGCGGCGGCGGATGTGTCGCCGGTGAAGAGGGCCTGCGCCTCGGTGGTGGTGGAGAGCGTGGGATCGAGATTGAGGAGTTCGTCAAGGCGGACATAGGCGGTCGGCTCCCCCGACCCGTCGTCAACGACGCCGACCAGCACCGGCCGGAATGTGTTAGATGTGCCGAGACGGAGCGTAGAGGCAATCATTCCCCGACCGACCTGTTCGGCAGCGCGCTGGTTGAGCACCAGATGTGGTGCCCGAGAGGCCGCGCGGTTGCTATTGAGCCACCCGCCGCTGGAGAGGGGAAACGGCCGGATGGCTCGCAGGTCCCCGGCGACACCGACCAGACGAAGTGCGACATCCGGGTCGGTTCCAAGTGCACCACTGGTGGGCACAATGACTGCTGCGCCGCTGGAGTCACTGACTACGGTCCGTACGGCGTCGAGCGCTTCCGGGGCGTCGGGGATAGTCATGGTGTAGGTGCCGGCTCGTCCACTTTCGAGTTCGGCGCGGGCCACGACGGCACGCTCGGCGACCGCGGACGCTGTCCAGACGCACACCACCGCGACGATCCCGATGACCAGGCTGAGGGCGGCGAGGGTGGTCCGCAGCGGCCTGGCCCGTAGCCCTTGACCAGCCAGCCCGGCCTCGGTGTCGTCCTCGGAGCCCGGGTGCTAGCCGAGTTCGGCGACGACCACCGCCGCTACCGCGACGGCCGAGCCCGGAAGAACTACGCCGGGACCTCACCGACCACCCGCCAGTCCGGCAAGAAGAGACGGGTCCTGGCCCGGTACGTCCACAACGACCGTCTCATCGACGCCCTCGCCCGGCAGGCGTTCTCCGCCCTGCAGTCCTCACCCGGCACCCGCGCCCACTACGACAACCAACGTGCCCGCGGAGCCGGCCACCAAGCCGCCCTATGCCAACTCGCGAATCGGCTCGTCGGGGGTCTGCACGGCTGTCTCGAAGCCCGCACCCCCTACGACGAGACCGCAGCTTGGCCCAGCACGACAGCGGTCAACATCTTGCGGCTTGCCATCACTACGTCATGGGGTGCCTGACGCGGCTCAGCGAGCCGGGCGTCGAGGCGGCCGGGGTTACACCACCGCGCCAGTGCCGCCAGCACGTGGGGCTTCCTACATTGGACCGCGTCGGGCGTCATCCGTCGACCTTGACTGAACTCGATCTGTCCTCGACCGAAGATCCTCGTACCTGTAGTACACCGACTGGAGCGACCGAGAAGAGTTTGATGCTCGTCTTACGCCGCGCCGCAACTCTCGAAACTCGACCCGCCGGTCGCAACGGCGCTCGTGCGGTTCGTCGCCCAATAGAACGACGGTCAGTCCGACCCCGCTCGCTCGACAAGCAACTCGTCAGGTCGCAGATCTGGCGGTACCGGGTGGGCGACCGCCGCATCCGGTGTCGGGTGTTCGACGAGCGGCTCGTTGTGCTAGTCGTGGAACTCGGCCACCGGCGCGAGGTGTACCGCCGGCAGCCGGACGGGTCGTCATCCGACTGCCGTTCCTGGCTCGGCGGTGCCGGCGCCATCGCCTGGCAACGAGCCCACCGACGAGCCAACCGACGTCGACCAGCAGGGCAGCAACCACATCGCTCAGAACTGTTTCCATCACACCTGCGGAAGGTGCAGTCAGGGCAGTGGCTGTGACGCCGGGCGTAGAAGTACATTTCGGCCTCGGGCTCACCCGCCGCCCGGTCACTGGTGCAGTCTCTCGCCCTACCGCATCGACAGCGTGGCCGACCCTCGGTCGTCAGGGTTCCACCGTCGCCGCATCTGCGTGGTCGAGACGGTCGGGGTCGGCGAGGAGAGTGCGGATGATGTCGGACATGTGGCCGGCGTGGGCACCGTCGACGAGCCGATGGTCGGCGGTGGCGACGAGCACCGCCACCGGCCGGACGACGACCTCGCCGTCGATGACGACCGCCTTCTCCTGAACGGCGCCGATGGCGAGATACATCGGGGTCCGCGCCAAGGGCAGCGGTGCAAGGAACGCCTCGTCGAGCCCGAGGCTGCCGACGTTGGAGATGAACGCGGTGCCCAGGGGAAAGCCCGGCTGCCCGAAGGCGCGCAGGCCGAACCCGCCGGCGATCAGGCTCGCGACCGACATCACCGGACGCATGACCCAGGTCGGCACGAGCCGCACGATGCCCGAGGTGCGCCGGTACGCGGTGTCTTCGCCGCGCCGCAGCCGCACCGCCCCGTCGGCGACTGCCGTGGCCACCTCGGCGGGCGTCATCCGGTCGATGCCGAGTACCTTCACCGGGGCCAGGTCGGAGCCCTTCTCGATGTCGACGGCGAACCCGACGTCGCACGACGCCAGTGGGGTCACCCGGCCGAGGACGACCCGGGCGCGAATTTCCGGCATCTCGCGAAGCGCGCGCCCGAGCGCGGCCCCGACGACGTGGGCCAGGGTCACCCGGACGCCGGTAGTGGCCCGGACCCGATCGCAGTAGTCGAGCGCCGCGGTGACGTCGGCCTCCATCCGGGCGTAGATCCGGCCGTCGCGGGATGGCCGCCAGGTCGCGACCGCGATCTTGCGGCGCACCGATGTGCGAGTCCGGGCCTGGGTCACTCGCTGTCGGCGCTTCACCCCGTCATCCTCCCCGGTGGCGGTGCCGGTGAGCCATGCGGGATGCCGGTGAGCGCCGCCCGGACGACCGCGCGGGGTGCGCCATGGGTCGCCGCGAGCACCGCGACCCGGCGAGGCAGGCGCAGGTGCGGGCGACCCGCGGCGACCGCGGCGAGCACCCGGTCGGCGACGTCACCGGCATCCAGCATGGTGAGCAACCGGGCCCGCAGCAGCCGGTCGAAGGATGCCGCCGCGCCGGCGTGTTCGCCGACGCGCCTCATCATCGGCGAGGTGACCGGCCCGATCTCGACGGCCAGCGTGCTGATCGGCGTGCCGCGCAGTTCGGCCCGCAGGCCCACGGTCAGCGCGGTGAGCCCTGCTTTGGTCGCGCCGTAGAGGGCCATCCCGGGGAACGTCGCGACGCCGGCGAGCGACGACACGTTGACGATCGCGCCGCGGCCGCGGCCGAGCATGCCGGGGATGGCCTGTCGGGCGAGCTCGGCCGGGGCGGTGAGGTTGAGCGCTACCGCGTCCGCGACCCCGTCGGCGGTGGTGTCCGCGAGATGGGCCGTGGTTTCGACCCCGGCGTTGTTGACGAGGATGTCGACCGGTCCGTGGCCGGCTTCAGCCCGGCCGACGAGACCGGCGAGTTGGGTCGGTGCGGTGAGGTCGGCCGGGAGGGCGACGGCGCTCGGGCCGATGGCGGCCACGAGCGCGTCGAGGGCGTCGCGGCTGCGCGCAACGAGAGTGACGCGCGCCCCGGTATCCGCGAACCGCCGGGTGAGCGCTGCGCCGAGGGCACCGGTGGCTCCGGTCAGCAGCACATGGGCACCGTCGACACGCATGCCGGCCAGTCTGCGGTACGGAGCAACGGCGGCGCCGAGGTATCCACGCGTCGGCCTCCACCGAGTGCCTCCTCCGCGAGAGCCCGGACACCTGCGCGAGAACCGCGAACGCCCGTCTCTGGCGGTGGGTCGCACTCGGTCGCTCGCCGTCGCCGCGATTCCACGGATCGGTTCGTGGCCGCGTGTGGGCCAGCGTCGTCGAGCATGGCCTTCTCGCGGGCAGCGTCTGCGCCGGGCAAGGCATCTCGGGAGTTGCGCTGGGGTACACGAGCGTTAAGCGCCAACGGGCAGCGCAAGTCGTCCCCTGTGGTAGCGGCGGGGTGGTCGCCGACTACGTGCCGTTCTACTTCGCGCCACGCAGCCCCATGCTGAACACGATTTCGCGCGGCAACGTCTCCGTCGAGGCATCCGATCAGGATCAGATCATCTACCTGGTATCGAGCACCCAGCAGTTTGCGACGCTCGGCGTCCCCGTCGTCACCACGGATCGCAACGCTGCCCTCGAGCACGCCACCTTTTGCGACGACGATGCTGCGCTCGACGACCCTGGACATGTCGACTGGGACCTCATGCAGGCCCGGATCTGGAACAACGACGCCGAGCACACGGATCGGAGGGAGCGCCGGATGGCTGAGTGCCTCGTCCACCAACGGGTTGCCTGGGAGGCGTTCGTCGGCGTGGCAGCGCGGAGCGCGGGGGCAGAGGCAACCGTGAACGGTACGGTGGCTACGCTGGGCAGGTCGATTCGAACCCGTGTCCTACCTGACTGGTACTTCTGAGGGATGTCCATGATCGCGCTGCACGAGGGCAACCTGCTCACCGAGGACGTCGACGCGCTCGTCAACACGGTGAATACCCAAGGCGTCATGGGCAAGGGCGTCGCGCTGCAGTTCAAGCGGGCATTCCCGGCGATGTTCCGGGACTACGAGGTCGCATGCCGTCGCGGTGACGTGCAACCTGGCCGGCTCCACGTCTGGTCGTCGGATGCGCTGAACGGCCCGAGGTTCGTCATCAACTTCCCGACCAAGCGGCACTGGCGGCAGCCGAGCCGCATCGAGGACATCGATGCCGGGCTCGTCGCGCTCGTCGAGGTCATCCGGGAGCGGGAGATCCGGTCGATCGCCCTTCCGCCGCTTGGTTGCGGCAACGGTGGCCTCGACTGGCGCGATGTCCGGCCGCTCATCGAACGTCGGCTTGCGCCGGTGGCCGACGACGTGGACATCCGGGTCTTCCCGCCCTCCGGTACGCCGGCGGCAGCCGAGCAGGTAAACCGTTCTGGCAAGCCGGTGCTCACTCCGTCCCGTGCAATGCTGCTGACCCTCATGCGCCGCTACGAGGAGGTGGCCTTCGGGCCGCCGAGCCTCGTCGAAGTGCAGAAGTTGGCGTACCTCCTCCAGGTCGGCGGTGAGCCACTGAGCCTCACGTTTGCCAATGCCCGCTACGGCCCGTACTCCGACGAGTTGCGACGGACGCTCAGCGACCTCGAGGGCCACTACATCGTCGGGTTCGGCGACGGGTCCGCCAAGGTCCACGACGCGGAGCCACTGAGCGTTCGACGCGAGGTTCTCGAGGAGCTCGACGCCTTCGTCGCAGCGCACCCCGATGCCGCGCATCGGATCGACCGTGTGCTCGAGATGATCTCGGGTTACGAGAGCGCGTACGGCCTGGAACTTCTCGCCTCGGTGCACAAACTGCTGGCCGACGAGCCGGAGCGCCGGCGCGATGTCGACGCGGTCCTCGGAGCGCTGCACGAGTGGACTCGCCGGAAGGCCACGCTGTTCACCCGGGATCACGTCGCGACCGCACGGCAAGCCATCATCAACCGCGACCTCCTCGTGAGTTGAGCGTGGCCGTCTCGAACAGCGATGCCGGCCAACCCGGCATCCGCGACGGCTCGGTGACGCACGACCATCGCCGCTCCTGCGCCGCTGGTGAGTCCCGGGTCGGCATTACCGATCGACCAGGAGGGCCGGTCTCTGCCAGAGATTAGGCAGACCTCACCTCAATCTGGTTAGGTATGCCTCATCTGGTGACGGTGAATCGGCGAAGGGAGCGCGCGATGATCGTGTGTCACTGCCGGGTCGTCAACGACGCGACCATCGCCGAGGCGGTCGAGCACGGGGCGCGAACGCTCGCCGACGTGTGCCAGTCCACCGGTGCGGGCCGCGACTGCGGCACCTGCGTGTTCTCGGTGAGGCGGCTGTTGTGCGAGCATGAGGCAGCCCACGCACCCGAACTATCTGAGGTCACCCATGCAGCCAGTTGACCGGCGCGTCGTCGACCTGCTCAACGAGGCGCTGACCTTCGAGCTCACCGTGACGAACACCTATTTCCTGCACGCCCGGATGCTCGACAACTGGGGCTTCCCCCGGCTCGGCAAGGTCTTCTACGACCTGTCCATCGATGAGATGCGTGACGCTGACGCCATTATCAACCGAGTGCTGTTCTTCGACGGCCACCCGAACGTGCAGAAACTGGGCGCGATCACCGTCGGTGAGGATGCCGAGGAGATCCTTCGCCTCGCGCTGGCGAGCGAGGTCGTCGCGGTCGCCCAGTTCAACGCCGCGGCCAAGGAATGCCACGACCTCGGCG
>JBOFJB010000479.1:0-2039 GCA_051650465.1 Dermatophilaceae bacterium
CCTGGTCACCCTGCTCGAGGAGATGCCGGTGCAGGAGACCGCGGATGCCGTGGCGGACCTCGGCGCGTCCGGCATCCGGCTCGGCGCGGTGGTCGTCAACCAGGTCCGCGAGCCGCTCGTCGACGAACGCGCCCTGGCCACCGTGTCCACCGACGAGGCGGCCGCGACAGCCGAAATCCAGGCGCAGTTGGCCGCGGTGGGCGTTCGTGCCTCGGCGCGCACCGTGACCGGTCTCGTCGAGCAGGCGCGCGGCCATGTGGCGCGGGTAGCGCTCGAACGCGACCTCGGCGACGAAGTCGCGGCGCTCGGGCTCCCCCGGGTGGACCTCGTCGCGCTCTCCGAGGGAGTCGAGGCCGGTGGCGTCGCCGTCTTGGCCGGCGAACTCACCGGGCAGGGTTGGCGATGAGCGAGCCCCGCAAGCAGGCACCGTCCATGCCAGGCCCTCTCGACATCGAGCGGCTGCTCGCCGACCGTGGCACCGGCATCGTGGTGTGCTGCGGCGCCGGCGGTGTCGGCAAGACCACCACCGCCGCGGCGCTCGCCCTACGCGCCGCCGAGTCGGGGCGGCGCGTGGTGGTCCTCACCATCGACCCGGCCCGCCGGCTGGCCCAGAGCCTCGGCCTCACCGAACTCGATAACATTCCACGTCCGGTACCCGGTGTCGGCGCGGAAGCCGGGGGGACCCTCGACGCGATGATGCTCGACATGAAGCGCACCTTCGACGAGGTGGTGCTCGCCCATTCCAGCCCGGAGAAGGCCGAGCAGATCCTCGCAAACCCGTTCTATCAGGTGGTGTCGAGTAGTTTCGCCGGCACTCAGGAGTACATGGCGATGGAGAAACTCGGCCAGTTGCGCGCGCAGGCCGAGCACGATGGCTCATGGGACCTCATCGTCGTCGACACCCCACCCTCGCGCTCGGCACTCGACTTCCTCGACGCCCCCAAGCGGCTCGGCTCGTTCCTCGACGGGCGGTTCATCCGCCTGCTCATGGCACCGGCGCGAGCAGGCGGGCGGGCCTACCTGCGGGCGTTCAGCGTCGGCACGGCGGTGGTCGCTGGCACGCTGAACCGGGTGCTCGGTACCCAGTTGCTCACCGATGTGCAGACTTTCGTCGCGGCGCTGGACACGATGTTCGGCGGTTTCCGCGAACGCGCCGACGTCACCTACGCCCTGCTGCAGGACCCCACCACGTCGTTCGTCGTGGTGGCCACCCCAGAGCGCGACGCGATGCGCGAGGCGGCCTACTTCGTCGAGCGTCTGAGCAGTGAGCGGATGCCACTTGCCGGCGTGGTGGTCAACCGGGTCCAGGCCCTTACGGCGCCCGCCTTGACCGGGGCCCGGGCTGCGGCCGCGGCCGAGCAGGTGGAGGAGATGGCCGCGGCCGCCCGTCCGGAACGCGCGCCTCGCGGGCACCGGGCATCAAGCGCTCCGCGGCGTCGACTGCGTCCATATCCCGCCGATCTCGCCGAGCGGACTGCGGCGCTCCTGCGGCTGCATGCCAGTCTCGCGGAGACTGCTGCCAGGCACGACAGTCATGTGCGGCGGTTCGCGTCCGGTCACCCCGGCATCCCGATGTCGACGGTGCCCGCAGCCGCCACCGACATCCATGACCTCGACGGGCTCCGCACCGTCGCTGCGGCACTCGCGGGATGACGCCCGCGCCGGAGATGCGCCCCGGGCCCGCCCTGCCCGCGTCGCCAGGGCGCCACGTCGACCTGGTGGTCGGGGCGGTCCAGTGGGGGCTGCAACCCTCGGTGGGCCGGTGCCACTCGTAACTACAGGGGGGTGTCACGCGCGACATGCAGGGGTTCGGTCCCACCGAGGGAAGTTGGTGACGTCAGGCGATAGCGTCTCTCGCGGCGCCGGTCTTGGCGGAGGCGAGCACCGCGGCCCACGAGGGGACCTCAGGGCGCCGGCGGAGCAGAGCCCGGCGCTCGCGCTCTGTCATTCCGCCCCACACACCGAACTCGGTCCGGTTGTCGAGGGCGTCGGCGAGGCACTCGGCCACGACCGGACAGCCTCGGCAGATCAACTTGGCA
>JBOFJB010000480.1:0-2715 GCA_051650465.1 Dermatophilaceae bacterium
TAGTGCTCTCGAGCAGTCCGACGATCTCGTCCTCGCGCACGCCGTCGAACACCGGCGAGGCGACCCGCGTGCCAGCCGTCGCCGATCGCGCCCCGGTCGGTACCTGGGCAGCCCAGTCGGGACTGCCGGCAACCTCCCAACCGCGGCTGGCTGCCCAGCCGAGGTGCAACTCGAGGATCTGCCCGACATTCATCCGGCCTGGCACGCCGAGCGGGTTGAGCACGACATCGACGGGGGTGCCGTCCTCGAGGAACGGCATATCCTCGACGGGAAGGATCTTGGAGATGACACCCTTGTTTCCGTGCCGGCCAGCGAGTTTGTCACCGTCGGTGATCTTGCGCTTGTTCGCGACGTAGACACGTACCAACTGGTTGACGCCGGGAGGCAACTCGTCGCCCTCGTCCTTTTCGAACACCTTGACGCCGATCACCGTGCCGGTCTCACCGTGCGGCACCTTCAGTGAGGTGTCGCGGACCTCGCGAGCCTTCTCGCCGAAGATGGCGCGGAGCAGCCGTTCCTCGGGGGTGAGTTCGGTCTCACCCTTCGGGGTGACCTTGCCGACAAGGAGGTCGCCGTCACGCACCTCGGCACCGATTCGGATGATGCCGCGCTCGTCGAGGTCAGCAAGGACGTCCTCGCTGACATTCGGGATGTCCCGGGTGATCTCCTCGGGCCCGAGTTTGGTGTCTCGCGCGTCGACTTCGTGCTCCTCGATGTGGATCGAGGACAGGACGTCATCCTGGACCAGCCTCTGGCTGAGGATGATGGCGTCCTCGTAGTTGTGACCCTCCCACGGCATGAACGCGACGAGCAGGTTGCGCCCGAGCGCCATCTCACCGCCCTCGGTGGCCGGACCATCGGCAATCAACCGGCCCGCCTCGACCCGCTGGCCCTCGTCGACCCGAACCACCTGGTTGTAACTGTTGCCCTGGTTGGACCGGGCGAACTTGCTGATCCGGTAGGTCCGATTGGTGCCGTCGTCCTGCGCGACGGTGACCAGGTCTGCTGACACCTCGGTCACGACACCGGACTTTTCGGCGACGACCACATCCCCGGAATCCACCGCCGCGCGATACTCCATGCCGGTACCAACCAGCGGCGCCTCGGCGCGTACCAGCGGCACCGCTTGCCGCTGCATGTTGGAACCCATGAGTGCCCGGTTGGCGTCGTCATGCTCGAGGAACGGGATCAACGCTGTGGCCGCCGAGACCATCTGGCGCGGCGACACGTCGATGTAATCGACCTCGTCGGCCGGCACGTACTCGACCTCGCCGCCCTTGACCCGGACAAGCACCCGCTCCTGGGCGAACCTGTCGCCCTTGTCGTTAAGAGTGGCATTCGCCTGGGCGATAACGTGCTCGTCCTCCTCGTCGGCAGAGAGGTAGTGCACCTCGTCCGTGATCCGACCCTTCTCAATCTTGCGGTACGGGGTCTCGATGAAGCCGAAGGAGTTGATCCGCCCATAGGACGCGAGCGAGCCAATCAACCCAATATTCGGACCCTCAGGCGTCTCGATCGGACACATTCGACCGTAGTGTGAAGGATGGACGTCACGGACGTCCATCCCCGCGCGGTCTCGGGAGAGACCGCCCGGGCCGAGTGCCGACAGGCGGCGCTTGTGGGTCAGCCCGGCAAGCGGGTTGTTCTGGTCCATGAACTGGGACAGTTGGCTGGTGCCGAAGAACTCTTTGATGGACGCCACCACGGGACGGATGTTGATGAGGGTCTGCGGGGTGATCGCCTCGACGTCCTGGGTCGTCATCCGCTCGCGCACGACGCGCTCCATCCGAGACAGGCCGGTACGAACCTGATTTTGAATGAGTTCACCGACGTTGCGGAGTCGACGATTCCCGAAGTGGTCGATGTCGTCGGTCTCGGCGCGCACATCGACGGCCTCACCGCTGCGCGAGCCGGCGATGGTCTCCTCGCCGGCGTGCAGCGCGACGAGGTACTTGATCGTGGCGACCACGTCATCAACAGTGAGCGTAGATTGGGAAAGTTCGCTCTCGACTCCAAGTTTCTTGTTGATCTTGTATCGGCCGACCTTGGCCAGGTCGTATCGCTTGCCGTTGAAGTAGAGATTGTCGAGCAGGGTCTGCGCGGCTTCTTTGGTCGGCGGCTCACCCGGGCGGAGTTTGCGGTAGATGTCGAGCAGAGCGTCGTCCTGGTCGGTGGTGTGGTCCTTCTCGAGCGTCATCCGAATCGACTCGTAGTCACCGAGTTCTTCGAGGATGCGGTCGGCGCCCCAGCCGAGCGCTTTGAGCAGGACGGTTACTGACTGCTTGCGCTTGCGGTCGACCCGAACACCGACCATGTCGCGCTTGTCAACCTCGAATTCCAGCCAGGCGCCACGGCTCGGAATGACTTTCGCGGTGTAGACGTCTTTATCCGAGGTCTTGTCCGGCGTGCGCTCGAAGTACACGCCGGGGCTGCGTACCAACTGGGAGACGACGACACGCTCGGTACCGTTGATGATGAACGTTCCACGCTCAGTCATCAACGGAAAGTCGCCCATGAACACCGTCTGGCTCTTGATCTCACCAGTGACGTTGTTCATGAACTCGGCGGTAACGAAAAGCGGTGCCGCGTAGGTCTGGTCGCGCTCTCGGCAGTCCTCGATCGAGTACTTGACATCCTCGAACCGGTGGTCCCGGAAACTCAGCGACATGGACCCGCCGAAGTCCTCGATCGGGGAGATCTCCTCGAAGATCTCCT
>JBOFJB010000481.1:0-1756 GCA_051650465.1 Dermatophilaceae bacterium
CCGGGATGCCGTCGACGTGCACCTCGTAGGGGTGGTCGGTGCCGGGCTCGAGGCCGTCGCACACGACCAGGGCGTAGTGGAAGCCGTGAACCCGGAAGGTCGGGGCACTCCAGGTGCGGCCGGCGCGTGCCACGGTGACGCGCGCGGCATCCGCGGTGCGAACCCACACCGTGGCGGAGGTGTCGTCGACGTAACGCAGGAGTGGTCCGAGGACGAGCACGTCGCCGTCGGGTCGGGGCGGGGGCATCGCCCCATCCTGCACCCCTGGTCGCTCGACGGTCATCGGGAGTAGTGCCCGCTCGGCCCGACCGGAGCCTTGCGGCACACGGTAGCGGACCGGTACCTTGCACTGCATGGCAACAGCGCCGGCTTCCCTCGCGCAGCTACGTCGCGGGGTGCTCGAGCACTGCGTGCTGGCGCTGCTCGAGGGCCGGGAACGGTACGGCTACGACCTCGTGTCCGACCTGTCGGAGGCCGGCCTGGTGGCGAGCGAGGGCACCGTCTACCCGCTCCTGTCCCGACTCCGCCGCGAGGCGCTGGTCGAGACGACCTGGCGGGACTCCACCGGTGGGCCACCGCGGCGCTACTACTCCCTCACCCCCGCCGGAGCGCGAGCCCTCACCGAGTTCCACCGTGCCTGGTGCGAGTTCTCGGCCACCGTCACCCACATCCTCGACCGGAAGGAGAGCCCGCGATGACCGGCCTCGACCACCCGCTCGTCCAGGCGTACCTCGCCCACCTGGACACCCTCACCGACGGGCTCTCGCCAGGTCGGCGCGCCGAGCTGCGGGCCGACCTCGAGGAGCACTTCGCCGAGGCGCTGCCTGAGGCCGCCGACGAGGATGCCGTGACGCGGGTTCTCGCCCGGCTCGGCACCCCCGAGGAGGTCGTCGCCGAGGCGGCCGGAACACGACCTCCGACGGACACCAGGACCATCGGCGACGGCGGCGCGCCTCGCGTCGAACAGGCGGCCGTCATCACGTCCGCGCTGTCGGTGGCCGCCACGCTCAGCGTCGTCCTCCTGATGTTCGCACCGTTCCTCTGGCTGGGCGGCGTGGTGCTCACGCTGTTCTCGAGGCGGTGGAGCGCGGGCGACAAGGCACTCGCCGTGGTCACCTACGGCGTGCTGGGGTTCCCGCTGCTCGCTGCCTCGACGACGTTCGCCGTGCGTGGCGCCACGGACTGCTTCGGTGACATCGCCCCCGTCGGCGTACCGGTGGAGCCGTGCACGAACAGCGTCGACCCGCGGCAGCACGTCGCCGTCCTCGTCGTGGGCGGGATCGTGCTGCTGACCCTGTGGGTCTGGGCCGGCGTCCACCTCTGGCGTCGCGCGCGGCGCGCGGCCCCCGCGGAGGAGGCGCACGTCATCCGGATGCGCTGACCGGGTCCGGGCACGCTGCGTGGACGGACCGGGCGTGTGGGCACCCGCTGCATTCGGACGCCATGGTGTCGACAATCGTCAGCGGTGTCCACATCTCGACGCCTCTCGCACCGGTGGACGCCATGGCGTCGATGCGCCCCGCAACACCACGCACGGATGCTGCACCCACCCCACGCGGACGCCGCGAAGGGCGGCCCCCCGTGGGGAGCCGCCCTTCGTGGTGAGGCGAGCGTCGGGGACTCAGAAGTCCATGCCGCCCATGCCGCCGTCGCCGCCCGGAGCCGCCGGAGCGGCCTTCTCGGGCTTGTCGGCGATGACCGCCTCGGTGGTGAGGAACAGCGCGGCGATCGACGCGGCGTTCTGCAGCGCCGAGCG
>JBOFJB010000482.1:0-3107 GCA_051650465.1 Dermatophilaceae bacterium
ACGGCTTCTTCGAGCGGCTGCGCCACTCCGGCGTGCACCGCGACGGCGAGCGCCGCTGGTTCGGCGGCGTATGTGCCGGCCTGGCCGACCGAGCCGGGGTCGACCCTGTGCTGGTGCGCGCCGCGGCGATCGTCCTCGCTTTCGTCGGCGGCATCGGCATCCCGGTCTACCTCGTCCTGTGGCTGCTCCTCCCCGACCGGAGCGGCGCCATCCTCGGGCAACGGGCCACCCGAGGTGAGGCGTGGCCGATCGTGCTGCTCGTCACCACCGCTGTCGTCCTCCTCGGCTCGCTCTTCTCCCTCGACGACGGCCTCGGCCCCGGCTGGTTCGCGCCGCTCTGGTTGGTCCTCATCGGCATCGCCATCTGGTTCCTCGTCGACCGGAGCCGGAGCCGCCCGACCGCGCCGCCGACCACGGGGTACGGCGCGCCCGGGTACGGCGCCGCGCCCGCACCGCCGACCAGCGGCGCCCCGCAACCACCGAACCCACCGAACCCACCGAACCCACCGAACCCGCCGAACCCGCCGAACCCGCCGCGACCGATCGCCCCGCCCCCGCCGCCGGTACCCAAGCGCCGCCGCCCCAGCTGGTCGGTGGGCCTGGTCTCCGTCGGGCTTGCCGTCGCCCTCATCGGCCTCGGGATCGCCCTCGACGACACCCTCGGGTTCCCCGGCAGCAGCGCGGTGCTCGGCATGGGCCTCGCCCTCGGGGCGGTCTCGCTCGTCGTCGTCGCCCTGGGACTCTCCGGGCGAGCGTCCGGGCTGAGCGGCTTCCTCGTCGTCGTGCTGGCCTGCGCGTTGCCTGTCGGGGTGGTCGCGTCCCGGGTCGACCTCGCCGGTGACACCGCCGTCGACCGGGTCTGGCGACCCACCCCGGGGGTCGGGGACCTCAGTTACGACCTCGGCACCGGTGAGGCGGTGCTCGACCTCACCTCGTTGGTGCCGGTAACGAGCCCGACCGCCGGCTCCACGCCGGAGGTCCGAGCCCCCCGCGTCATCCGCGCGGATGTCGGTGCCGGCCGGCTCACCATCGTGGTCCCGGACGGGCTGACCGCCCAGATCTCCGGAGACGTCGGCCTCGGCGAGGTGGTCCATCGCCGGGCCGACGGGCGTGTCGAGCGGCGGGACCTCGTCGACCGGACCTACAACACCACCACGGACGGTAGCGACGACGTCCCCCAGGTCGAGGTACGCGCCGACATCGGCCTCGGCGAGTTCATCATCAAGGAGCGCTGACATGGCAACCCTGAGCACACCCGACCGCGAACCGGACTACCAGGACACCGACGTGACCGACATCCTCCCCACGACCCGCGCCGACGACGACACTCCGTCGGAGCGGCAGACCACGGCACCGCTCGCCACCTCGCCGCAGGATGCCGCCCCGGCGCGTCCAGGCCCACCAGCACCGATGTACCGCGCCGGGCCCGCCCCCGTCGCTCTCGTCATCGGCCTCCTCGGGTTGCTGCTCGCGGCCGGGGTGCTCGTCGCCGAGGCCACCGACCTCGGGCTGCCCTGGAGCGACCTCGGCCCCTGGTCGGTGGTCATCGCTGGTGGGGTGATCCTCCTGGTCGGCGCCATCGGCGTGCGCACCAGCCGGCCACGCGGCTGAGCCCGGCTCAGGTCAGCAGGCCGGGGCCCCAGCGCGGCGGTACTCGGCGAGCGTGTCGAGCAGGACGGTGGACCAGTCGTAGCGCACCGACGAGCCCAGCAGGTGGGCCCGCATCCGGCTGCGCGCCCCGGAGTCGGCCGCCAGCGCCGCCAACGCCGCCGCGACCCCGTCGTCGGTCGGTGACAGCACGGCATCCGCACCGTCGGTGAGGAAATCGGCCACCCCGGTCCCCGCGCGAGCGATCACCGGCACACCGGCCGCGTGCGCCTCGAGGGTGGCGATACCGAACGACTCGGCGAGGGCGAGCGAAAGGTACAGGTCAGCGGAGTGATGCAGACGGCGGATGTCGCCGCGGCCGACCCGGCCGGGCAGGCTCACCCAGCCCATCCCGTAGCGCCGCAGGTACCCCGCCATGGCCGCGCGCTGGGGGCCTGCCCCGACGATCGTCGCCCGCAGCCGGACTCGCTCGGGGAGCAGCGCGCGGGCCCGACGCAGCACGGCCAGCGTGCGCAGCGGACGCTTCCGCGAGACCAGCCGGATCGCGGTGGTGACATGCACGTCATCCGCTGCGATGCGCTGGCGCGGCAGCGTCGGAACCGGAGGGCGGTCGCCTGGACCGCCCCCGGCGGCCGTGCGGTCTCGCTCCCCCGACGCGCCGTCGCGCCACCATGCCGCGTCGATGCCGTTGCCGAGCACCTCGACCCGGGCCCCGCGGGCGACGCCGCTCACCTCGGCAGCAGTCCAGGACGACACGGCATCGAACGCGACCCCGCGCGCCGCCCATCGCGACCAGCGCCCGAGCGCCCGCATCGCCGGGGCCGCACGGTCGAGCACGCAGTGGAACGTCGCGAGCACCGGCAACCCGGCGTCGAGCGCGACCGGGACGAGGTCGGTGGCGAACGGGCTGACCACCCCGAGATGAGCGTGCGCGACATCGAACCCGCCCGCGACCAGCCGCCGCCGCACCTCCGGTGGCGCGAACGGGTTGACCGGGACGCCGTACGGGAGACGGAGGCCGAGCCGATGTACGAGCACACCGTCATCGGCGTGGATGACGCCACCGCGCTCACCGTGAGCGCCCTGCGTGGCGGTGAACACCTCGACATGGTGCCCAGCCGCAACGAGGCGCCGGGACAGGTCGCGCACCTGGTTCTCGATGCCTCCGAGCCGCGGCGCGTAGCAGTCGGACAGCATCGCGACCCTCACGGGCATTCACTGTGCCATGCGCGAGGATGGAGCCGATGAACCGCACGTCGATCACGTGGCGCCAGGTGATCCGCTTCGTCCTGGGGCTCGGTGCCGCCGCGACCCTGCTCGGCTGGGGGCTCCCCTACTTCACCGGGGCGACGTGGGGTGAGATCTGGGCCGAGATCCGCACCGTCCCACTCGAGCGCGCGGTCGGCTTCCAGGCGATCATGCTGCTGGGTCTCTACGCGTACACGCTGACCCTCGTCGGGTCGTTGCGCGGACTCACTCACCACCGGGCGCTCGTGCTC
>JBOFJB010000483.1:0-3358 GCA_051650465.1 Dermatophilaceae bacterium
TGGTGACCGGGGTTCCCGGCTACGTCGACGGGAAGATGCTCGCGGTGACCGAGAGAGCCGGGGGGACGGTGGTCAACCGTGACCGGATGTGGCACTACGTCGAGGGCGTGCAGAACTGGGACCCGGTGTGGCCAGGCCACGGTGTCCGCATTCTGGCTGGTCCCAGCGCGATGTGGTTCGACGCGTTGGGGGACCGGCTCCCCGCGCCGCTCTATCCCGGGTTCGACACGCTCGGGACGCTCGGCTACCTCCGGCGTCAGGGGTTCGACCATTCGTGGCTCCTGCTCAACCGGTCGCTGGCCGGCAAGGAACTCGCGCTGTCCGGGTCGGAGCAGAACCCTGACCTCACTGAGCGGCGGATCCGCGATCTGCTTCGCCGGTCGATCACCAAGGTCCAGCCACCGCTGCAGGCGTTCCTCGACCGGGGCGTCGACTGGCTGGTGGCGGACTCGCTCCTCGAATTGGTGGAGCAGATGAACGCCCTGACCCCGGCCACCCCCGTTGACTTCGCCCACCTCAAGCGGCAAGTCGTCGAGCGTGACCGCCAGGTCGACAACCGGTTCACCAAGGACGGCCAGATCGCCGCGATCCGGATGGCGCGCGGCTACTACGGCGACCGCCTCACCAAGCGGGCCCACCCGCTGGTCCGCATCCTCGACCGCAAGCACGGCCCGCTCGTGGCGATCCGGGTACGGGTGCTGACACGCAAGACGCTGGGTGGTCTGCATAGCGACCTCGAGGGTCGGGTCCTCGGGCTGGACGGCGCACCGGTGCCGGGGCTGTACGCCGCTGGGGAGGTCGCCGGCTTCGGCGGCGGCGGCCTGCATGGGTACCGGGCGCTGGAGGGCACCTTCCTCGGTGGTTGCCTGTTCAGTGGGCGCGCCGCGGGTCGTGCGGCGGCTGCTGCGCTGTGAGGGCTGACTGATCACGCCGGGCGGACGGCCTCTCGGCGGTACCTGCGGGAGGGCGAGGTGCGCGTCGCCCTTCTCGCGGTTGGGCTGGGCGGGCGCCGAGGCGATTCCGGCGCGCTCCGCTAGAGGTACTGGCCGGTGCCCTCGGACGAGCCGGCCCCCGCGCCGGTGGGCATGCCGGACGTGCCCGTTCCGGGCCGGATGCCGGGTTCGCCGGCAGGAGTGGCCCCGGGCGGTAGGGCTCGCATCTGCTGGAGCTGCGCCTGGGCTGCCATCTGTTGCGCGACAAGCGCGGTCTGGATGCCGTGGAACAGCCCTTCCAGCCAGCCGACCAACTGTGCCTGGGCGATGCGCAACTCGGCGTCGGTGGGGGCCTCCTCCTGAAACGGAAGGGCGATGCGTTCGAGTTCCTCGACAAGTTCGGGGGCGAGGCCGTCTTCGAGTTCGATGAGGGAGCGGCGGTGGATGTCGGCGAGGCGGGCCCGGCCACGCTCGTCGAGCGGGGCGCTGCGGACCTCCTCGAGCAACTGTTTGACCATCGAGCCGATGCGCATCACCTTGGCCGGCTGCTCCACCAGGTCAGCCGGGCTCCGCGGCGCGTCGTCCCGAGGCGGGCGGGCCCCGTCTGGTGCTCGCTCGGCCACCCCCATTCCCTCGGGGGTGACAACGACGACGCGGTCGCCGTCGGTGGTGACGGCCGTGGGAACCGGGCGCTCGTCATCGACGGTCGCCCCGGGTGGTTGCTGGTCGCTCATCCCGCCATCCTGCCCTGTCGGCCCGTGAGTGTTCGAGCCGGGCGAGCCGCCCAGGTCTGCCGCACTCGCGCCGGCGGCTCTCCAGATCGGGATGACCCGCGGAGTGCGCTGATGCTGAGATCGCGACAGGGCCACAGCCGGGATGGCGCCGGGCGCATCCGCGACCCGTGGCCGTTGCTCAACTCACGGGTGCGGCGGTCACGACGATGTTGTCCTTGTGACTGCGCAGTTCGGGGATGTACTCCCCGCCACAGGTGATGAGGACCAACAGGGGCTTGCCGTCGCGGGCGAAGATCTCGTCGACCGGGAGTTCCTTTTTGTAGATGCGCTCGCGGCCGACGACCTCGTACGCGCGGGCCGTGCCGCTGGCGTCGGTGAGGGTGATCCGCATCCCTTCCTCGGCGCCCTTGAGCGGGGCGAACGCACCGTCGCCGTCTTTGCCCGTGGCGACGTGACCGGCGATCACCGTGTTGCCGGCCGTGCTGGACGGCCTGGACCCATAGCGGTACCAGCCCACCGTGGTGGGAGCGGCCGGGATGACCATCGCGCCGTCCTCCTGGACCCCGACGGCGTCGACCTCGGCGTCGACATCGAGGTCGGGGATGGCGATGCGAGTGGGCGCCGGTTTCGCGGAGGCGGCCAACGCCTCGAGTGAGGCATCCCGGGTTTGGACCTTAGGCACCGGCGCCGTGGCAGTGCTGCTCGGCGTGGGGGTGGATGTCGGCGTCGGCGGCGGGGTGGTCGACGTGCGTGCCTGGGTCAATGAGACCCCGGTTGTGTCGTCGGGCTCGCTGAGCGCCTGGGCCGCCAGGCCACCGCCGGCGACTACCGCGACGATGGCGGCGCCGCCAGCGGCAAGGCGCCAGCGGCTTTTCGCGTTCATGCTCACGGTGATTCCTCTTCCCTGCCTGGTCTTGGCCTCACCCTACGGAGATGAGGAGACATGGATGACGGGGGCCCACTCGGGGCGGGCCCCCGTCATCCATGCTGGTGCTGTCGGTCAGACGTTGCTGCGGCGAGCCCGAACGGCGGCGAAGCCGGCGGCGAGCGTGCCCAGCACCGCGAGGCCACCAAGAGTGGCCGTCATCGGGTTGCTGTCGGTGTCCGCGGTACCCGAGGGGACACCCGACGGAGCGGAGTGCAGGCCCTCGATGGTCTGCACGGCGACGTTGAGGTTCTCGTCCTCGGCCGAGCCCCAGGCGTACACGATGGTGGCCTGGCCTTCGGTGACCGGGACGTCGGCCGGGCCGATGACCGGGTCGGTCGTCCCGGCGAGCGCGACGGATGCCGCGACGTTGCCGGCCGGGAGGTCAGCCTTCTGCTCGTTCGGGTTGGTGAGGTTCTTGAAGACCGGCTCGCCACCGGCGAGCACGTCAACCGCGGGGGCGGCAGCGGTGTGCCGCACGATGATCCGGCCCTTGCCGGCTTCGGTCTTGCTCACGTCGTTGACGAATGGGGTGAGCACCGGGTCGCCGCTCGCGTTGAGGTGCGCCGCGACCGAGATGTTCGCGCCGGCCGGCACGGTGACACCGTTGGCCTCGATGGCCGGGTCTCCGGTCGGGTCGGCGTTGGCCGGGAAGACAGCGAGGTTGTAGGTGCCACCAGGCAGGTCGATCGGGTCGGTCACGGTGCCCGGCTTGAAGTCGGTGAGGGCGGCCTCGTCGGCAGCGTAGGTCTCGTCGGCGCTCACGT
>JBOFJB010000484.1:0-1914 GCA_051650465.1 Dermatophilaceae bacterium
GTGGTTGTTGCTCAGTTGGACGACTCCTAGCGTCGCACCCGGTCTCGGCTCGATCACCGAACCGGACCTTTCGGCATCCGAGCGGCCCGGTACGACAGCACCGCTCGTTCGAACGCTCGACGAAGGAGATCCAGTGGCACGACATCCCCGATCACGTCTGCTGTCGGCAGCAGTCGCCGCGGGCGCCCTCGCGCTCGGCCTCGGCGTACTCGCCTCCATGCCGTCGGCGGCGCTCGGCGCACCGCCATCCGGCACAGCGGTCGTGGCGGCCGACGAGGACGGCGAACCGGTCAAGGCGACCGACGGCACCTACCCGCAGTTCTTCCGCGCCGACGGCAACAACATCGTGCGCGAGGAGGACGGTGCGGAGGTGATCTTCCGCGGCGTCTCGGGTATCGACATCGCCAGCTGGGCGTGGGTACAGCCGCAGGAGTGGAACGAGAGCGTCTTCGCCGAGATGGCGAGCTGGGGCATCAACACCGTGCGCCTGCCGATCATCGACGACCGGTTCCGCGAGCGCGGCGACGAGGCCGGCTTCGCGCTCGTCGACCAGGCACTGGACTGGGCCGAGCAGCACCGCATGTACGTCATCCTCGACTATCACGGCATCGGCGACCCCGAGGCCGACCGGGCCGAGGCCGACCGGGTGCGCGCGTTCTGGGACCAGGCCGCCCAGCGTTACGCGAACGAGCCCCGGATCATGGGCTACGAGCTGTACAACGAGCCCACCGGCTGGGGCGACTGGGATGCCGACTGGGGCCGTCACAAGGACTTCGTCGAGACCGTCGTGGAGGTCGTGCGACAGCACGACACGAAGCACCCCGTGATGGTCGGCGCGACCGACTACGCGTACCAGAGCGAGCCGGTGCTGGCCAACCCGGTGTCCGACGCCAACACGATCTACACGACGCACCCGTACCCGAACAAGCGGGACTGGGAGGGCCAGATCGGCGCGGTCAAGGACCGCTACCCGATATTCGCCACCGAGATCGGGTTCTGCACCCAGCCGCCGGAGAGCACCTCGTGCGTCGACAACTGGCAGGAGAGCGCCTGGCAGGACCCAGCACCGGGCGCGTACGGCAACCAGGTCGTGCAGTACCTCGAGGACAACGACGTCAGCTGGACGGTGTGGGCCTGGGACGAGTCCTGGGCGCCGCCGCTGCTGGCGTGCGAGTCCGACTGCGGGTACCGGACCACCGCTCAGGGCACGCTGTTCAAGGCAAAGCTGCAGGAGCTGAACGGCGTGCCGCAGGGCTCGGCGCCGGATGCGGGAACCGCCGGCCCGGCCCGGCCCGAGGAGGACGGACCGCTCTGACCGCCGCTCGAACGGGCTCTCCGCGGGGTTCTCGAGGTCATCGGGCCTCGAGGACCCCGCGTCCGTCCACCCGTCGTCGACCCCCTGCGTCGCTGCACCGGTGTGTCACGCGACATTCACTCGACGTCCCCGTGCAGGTTCACCGGGGCCGGGCACCGTGGCTGCCATGAACCCGCGTCGGATCGTCGCCGCCGTCCTCGGCTCACTGCTCGCTCTCGGCGGCGTCGGCCTCGCCCCGGCGGGTGCGGCCGAATCGTCCAGGACCCGCTCGCCCGAGCACGGCTCGCCCGTGCAGCCCCTCGAGCGCGCGCACGCGCACAACGACTACGAGCACGACCGGCCACTTCTCGATGCCCTCGACCACGGGTTCACCTCGGTCGAGGCCGACGTCTGGCTCGTCGGCGGAGAGCTGTACCTCGGGCACGACGCCCCCGACCTCACCCGGACGCTGCGCGACACGTACCTCGACCCACTCGCCCAGCGGGTGCGCGACAACCGTGGCCGGGTGTACCCGAGGTGGCGCGAGAGCCTGCGCCTGCTCGTCGACGTGAAGTCGGAGGGCACGGCGGCCTGGCCGGTTCTCGAGGCCCAGCTGCAGG
>JBOFJB010000485.1:0-2004 GCA_051650465.1 Dermatophilaceae bacterium
CCGGTGCGGGGGATGTGCTCGACGCCGTCGACCTCGACCCGGGCGTAGGGCAGCGACTGCGGCGGGCTGGCGAGGAGCAGCAGCCGCTGCAGCTCGACCCCCACCACCGGCAGCTTGACCACCCCTGGCGAGACGTCGAAGTGCACGATCGGCCAACCGCGGGCGACGGCGTAGACGGCGAGGCGGGGGTCCGGGTTGACCGCTGCTGGATGGCCGACCGCGGTCAGCAGGGGGAGGTCGTAGATGGAGTCGGAGTAGGCGAAGCTCTCGGCGAGATCGACGCCCTCGGTGTCAGCCCACTCCGACACCGCGGCCAGCTTGCCGCGTGACCAGACGAACCGGCCGGCGAGTCCGCCGTCGAACGTGCCGTCCTCGCCGATCGAGTAGCGGGTCGCGATGACGTGGTCGACGCCCAACCGGTCGGCCAGCGGGGAGATCAGGTGGTGCGGCGTCGTGGTGGCGAGCACCACCGGCCGACCGGCTACGCGGTGCTGCTCCATGAGGGTCAGCGCGAAGGGATGGACGACCTCGGCGATCCACGCTGCGGCCCGCTCGGCCGCCGCGTCGAAGGCGGTCATCCCGCGGCCCTTGGCCACCAGGGTGGCCTGCCGGGCCAGCGCGATGGACGGCAGGGTCTCACCGAGCAGGTCGAAGAGTCCGTAGAGGTACCGCTCTCCCGGCAGCCTCCGCGTGACGACACCGAGGTCGTACATCGCCCTCGAGAGCAGCGGCCCGGTGCCGCCCTGGAGCAGGGTGCGGTCGAGATCGAAGATCGCCGCGCCGCTCACGAACGGGCAGGCTACCGGTCGGGCCGGACCAGTGGGAGCCGAACACCTGCGTCCAGGGGAAGCCGAGGTCGTCACCGCGGGCGGTGCCGGCGCCCTGGCCGTCGCGGTCACGAGCGGTGCCGGCGCCCGGCTCCCCGGTCGTCGCGGTCGGCCCGGTGCCGACGTTGCCACCGTCCCGTCGGCGACCGCCGAGACCACCGCCCGTCGGCGGCTGCCGGAACCACCGCCCGTCAGCGTCAGCGACTACCGAAGACCTGGGTCCAGTAGATGCCGTAGTCCCCTCCGCCTCGGGCGACTCCCACGCCGATGTCCGTGAACCCGCAGTTCAGGATGTTGCCCCGGTGCCCGGGGCTGTCCATCCACGCCCCCATGACACTCGCGGCGTCCGGCTGGCCGGCGGCGACGTTCTCGCCTGCCGATCGATAGGGGTAGCCCTCGGCCTTGATCCGGTCGGCCATCCCGCGCCCGTCCGAGGAGGTGTGGGACATCGTGCCCGTGGCGGCCTGGTCCTCGCTGTGCTTCTGCGCCGCGGCGAGGAGACGCTGATCGACGCGCATCGCGCCACAGCCGGCCTTGGCGCGCTCGGCGTTGACGAGGCGCACGACCTCGCCGACCACGCCCGACTCCTGCGGAGCCGGGGGCGCGGTCGTCCTCGTCGGGCGAGGGGTCGTCTTCGTGGGCCGCGGCTTCGGCGGCGCGGTCTCCCGGGGCTTGGGAGTCTTGGTGCGAGTCGAGGTGGGTGTGGGCGTGCGCGGCGGTGTGCTCGTGGTGCGCCGCGGCGACGGGGTCGCGGACGGCGTCGAGGTGGGGACGGGCCTCGACATCGTGGGGGTCGTCGAGGAGGGCGACGCGCTCCGGGTCGCCTCGGTCGCGGTAGGGCGCGTCTGGGCGGCGAGGGCGCCGACGACACGCGGACCGGTCACGGCGAGCGCGCCGAGCAGGACGGCGACGGCAGCGGTCGCGATCACGACACGCGGCCACAGCATGCCGCTGCGCGGCGCCGCGTGGCGCGGGCCGTCGCGGTCGGTCGGGGGTCGCGGTTCGGGAGCCATGGGGGCCTTCCGTCGGGAGCGAGAGCCACCAACGGTAACGGTTCGGTCACGGCGCGAGAACCGTGCCAGCACCACCCTCGGTGAGTCGCGGCGAGCGGATGCCGGCGAGCCAGGACCGGGCGTCGGTGAACGCCGCGTCGGTGGTGTCTCGCCCGACCGTGGCA
>JBOFJB010000486.1:0-2113 GCA_051650465.1 Dermatophilaceae bacterium
GGTACGGGTCGACCGGCGAGGTGGCCGCGGTCGTGGCGTTCCTGCTCTCGGATGCCGCGTCCTACCTCACCGGGCAGAACCTGGAGATCTCCGGCGGATCCGTCTAGCGCGGGGCGGTAGCCTTGCCCTCGATGTCACACACGCGCGGGCTCGGCGGCGAGGTGGGTGGCTGGTCACGGCGCACCGAGCTCGGGCGCTTCCTGCATGCGGCGCTGTTCGACCCGGTGCCCCGGGATCACCGAGAGAGCGACTCGGCTCTCCGGCGCCGAAGAATCGTGGTCGCGGTCACCCTCGTCTGCGGCGCCGCGCTGCTCGGGATCTCGCTCAACCTGACGCCCGGCGACAATCGCTTCTACCTGCTGACGATCTTGCTGGCGATCCTCTGGACCGTGGGGTCCCTCGCCGCCGGCCCGCTGCACCTGGGATGGGCACGCACCCGCTCGCGGGGCCGCACCAGGCCCGTCGTACAGCCGATCGCCCTGGGAGTGCTGATCACCGGCATCGCCCTGGCGATCGCCGTCGGCATCGCCCAGGTGCCGCCGCTGCGCGCCCAGGTGGACTCGGTACTCGATCACGCGCGCTTCGCCTCACTTCCGCTGGTCGGTTTGATCACGCTCGTCAACGGTCTCGCGGAGGAACTCTTCTTCCGAGGAGCGTTGTACGCCGCGATCCAGCGCGCCCCAGTGCTGTGGACCACCCTGCTCTACGCGCTGACGACCGCCGCGACCGGCAACGCGATGCTGGTCTTCGCGGCCGGCGTCATCGGCCTGGTCGTCGGACTGCAGCGCCGGGTCACCGGCGGCATCCTCGGACCGATGCTCACCCACGTGATCTGGTCGCTGTCGATGTTATGCGTCCTGCCCTGGCTGATCGGAGCGGCATCGTGACGGGCCACGAGCCCGCCGGCGAGCGGACTCTGCTCACCGGCGCGACCGGATACATCGGATCACGGCTGGCTCCACTACTGGTGGCCGACGGCCGGCCGGTGCGGGTGTTGACCCGAAGCCGCGGCCGGCTGGCCGCCCGGTCCTGGGCCGGCCGCGCCGAGATCATCGAGGGCGACGCGACGGACGGCTCGGACCTGGCTCGGGCCTGCGCGGGCGTCGACGTCGCCTACTACTTATTGCACTCCATGGACGGAAACGGCGACTTCGTCGCCCGCGACCGCGCACTGGCCAGCGCCTTCGGCGAAGCGGCGGCCCGGGCCGGCGTCACCCGCATCGTCTATCTGTCGGGTCTGCATCCGGCCGGGCAGCTCAGCGCGCACCTGGCCTCGCGGGTCGAGGTGGGCGGCATCCTGATGGACTCGGGCGTCCCGACCACCGTGCTCCAGGCGGCCGTCATCGTCGGCTCGGGCTCGGCATCCTTCGAAATGCTTCGGCACCTCACCCGCAACCTGCCGGTGATGGTGGCGCCGAAGTGGCTGGACAGTCGGATCCAACCGATCGCGATCCGGGACGTCCTGCACTATCTGGTTGCCGGTGCCCGGCTCGATCCGTCCGTCAACCGGACCTTCGACATCGGCGGCCCGGACGTCATCACCTATCGGACGATGATCACGACCTACGCGATGGAAGCCGGCATCCGGCGGCCATGGATCCAGACCGTGCCGGTGCTGACACCGCGACTTGCCTCCCACTGGGTCGGCCTGGTGACGCCGGTCCCGACCGGCGTGGCCAAGCCGTTGATCGGCAGCCTGGTGCACGAGGTGGTGTGCGCCGAGCGTCACCTGGACGAACTCGTCGGACCACCCGACGGCGGTGCGATGACCTTCGTCGAGTCGCTGCGGGCCGTCCTGGCACAGCCGCGCCCCACCGGCGGGTCGGTCACCGAACCATGGCGCCGGCCCGAGCCGGGCACCGTGGATCCGGCCTACCTCACCTCGGCCGACCCGGACTGGGCCGGCTGACTGAGTCGACTGACTGGGCCGGCTGACCCGGGATCGGAATCGGGGCATGCAACCGATTGGCCGTTCGGTGCGAATTAGTGACACAAGAGCCGACCAGTCTGGAGCACGTGTTCCGGGTCACTCGTATCACTTCGAAGGGGATGTCATGAAAACACGTATCACCCGAGTCGCGGCCGCTGGCGCCATGCTGCTCGGAGCAACGGG
>JBOFJB010000487.1:0-2581 GCA_051650465.1 Dermatophilaceae bacterium
CGCTCGAACTGGCCCATGTTCTCGGTGTTGATCCGGAAGTAGGCCTGCAGCGGGATGTCGACGTGCACGCCCGGCGGCACGTAGATGAACGAGCCGCCCGACCACACTGCGGTGTTCAGCGCGGCGAACTTGTTGTCGCCCGCGGGGATGACGCTGGTGAAGTACTCCCGGAAGAGGTCCTCGTGCTCGCGCAGCCCGGTATCGGTGTCGACGAAGATGACCCCCTTCTCCTCGAGGTCCTCGCGGATCTGGTGGTAGACCACCTCGGACTCGTACTGGGCGGCGACGCCCGCGACGAGGCGCTGCTTCTCGGCCTCGGGGATGCCGAGCCGGTCGTAGGTGTTCTTGATGTCCTCGGGCAACTCCTCCCAGCTGGTCGCCTGCTGTTCGGTCGACTTCACGAAGTACTTGATGTTCTGGAAGTCGATGCCGGTGAGATCGGACCCCCACGACGGCATCGGCTTCTTGTCGAACAGGCGCAGCGACCTCTGCCGCAGGTCGGTCATCCACGGCGGCTCGCTCTTGCGCGCCGAAATGTCGGCGACGACATCGGCCGAGAGCCCCCGGCGGGCAGTGGCGCCGGCCGTGTCGGTGTCGGCCCAGCCGTACTCGTAGCGGCCGAGTTCTTTCAGGCCGGGGTTCAACTCTTCGATCTGGCTCGTCATGACGAAGCCCTCTCGGTGGGGGTTGGCGTGCTGGGGGTTGGAACGAAGGTGGTGCACACGTGGTCGCCGTGGGCCAGGGTGGCCAGCCGCTGGACGTGCCCGCCGAGCAGCCGGGAGAACGCCTCTGTCTCGGCCTCGCACAACTCGGGGAACTCGGTGGCGACGTGCTGCACCGGGCAGTGTCCTTGACAGAGTTGGACGCCGGTGAACGGACTCATCGTCCCCGGCTCGCCGACCGGGCGGGTCGACGCCGAGTAGCCGTCGGCGGTGAGCGCCTCGCCGAGCGCCCGGGCTCGAGCGGCAGGGTCGGACCCGGCGGCCTGCACTCGCTCGGCATACCGAGCCTCGAGCGCCGCGACCCGCTGGGCCGCAAACCGCTGCACCCCGTCTTCTCCGACAGTGCTGCGGATGAAGCGCAGCGCCTCCCCGGCCAGGTGGTCGTAGTCGGCGGACAGCGAGCGGTGGCCCTGCTCAGTCAACACCCACGCACGGGCGGGTCGACCGCGACGACGAGGACCGCTGACCTCACGGGGCTCGACGAGGCCGTCGCCGGCGAGGTTCTCGACGTGGCGGCGGACCGCGGTCTCGGTCAGACCGACTCGTTCGACGAGCCCGGTGATACTCACCGGCCCGGCCTCGCTGACCACCCGCAGGACGCGGTCACGAGTGCGTGACTCCTGCGCCGGGGTGTGCGTAATAACCACACATCGATAGTAGATAAATACCCCGCCTGCGGAAAGGAAGGGAGGCCTAACTGTCGACCACGGCGTCATCGTCGCCGTCGAGCGGGAGAAAGACTGACGGCAGCCGCGGCCGGGGTGGCGCCACGGCATCCGGGCCAAACAGTCGCTCGCGCAACGGAGCAGTGAGCACACCCAGCGGCGCGGTCAACACGTACCCGTACGCCACGGCGAGGCCGGTGACTCCGGGCACCCCGACAAGCCCGCCGACGACGGCGAGGCCAGCAATGCCCGTGACGAACCGGGCCCCCCGCGTCGGCGGAGCCAGCAGGCCACGAAACGAGCGGAACCGCACGGTCGTGATCATCAGGATCGCCGGGCCGATGCTCACCAGCACCGGGAACCACGCCGCCCACGGCCCGTCGGCCGCCCCCCAGGTGGGTCGGTCCAACGCGAGGATGGTCGCCAGAACCACGCCAGCCGCGGCCGGCGACGGCAGACCGACGAAGTACCGCTTGTCCGCCAGCGGGTCGACCGTGACGTTGAACCGGGCCAGCCGGAACGCTGCGCAAGCCAGCCAGTGGAACGCGATAAGCCAGGCGAGCACCGGCCAGTCGTCGAGAGCCCAGGTGTGTACGAGGACGGCCGGGGCTAGACCGAAGGAGATGAGGTCGGCCAGCGAGTCGAGTTGGACACCGAACGGCGAGGTCGCCCCCACCGCCCGGGCAACATAGCCATCAGCGATGTCCATGACGATGGAGACGCCGATGAGAGCGGCAGCCAGCGTGAACTGCTCGCGGAAGGCGAGTAGGCACGAGGCGAAACCGCTGGTCATGTTCAGCGTGGTGAACATGCTCGGTGCCAGCAGCCGGGCGCGCTCCCGCCTGGGGAGTTGGCGCAGGGAGACCACCCTGGCGCCGGTGGGCGAGACCAGTCGCCACCGCCCGAGGATCCGCCGCCGCCCGGGTTCGGCGGGTGTGCTCACCGCTGCACCGCAGCGGTCGCCTCGCCGGAGACCGGCCAGCGGGCAAGCACGGTCTCACCGGCGACCACCCGCTGGTCCGCGGCGACCAACAGGTCACATCCGTCCGGGACGAACACGTCCATCCGCGAGCCGAACTTCATCAGGCCAATCCGCTGGCCGGTCATGACCTCGTCACCGACGGTGACTCGGGTGACCACTCGGCGAGCCATCAGGCCGACGATCTGACGGAAGTGCACCCGACGTACCTGTCC
>JBOFJB010000488.1:0-2817 GCA_051650465.1 Dermatophilaceae bacterium
TCGACGGCGCGACGATCGAGAACAACCGGGGGGTGTCCGCCGCCATCCGGCCGCGCATCGACGAGCAGGTCGAGATCGTGGTCGAGCGCGGTGGCGAGCGGGTGCGGCTGACTGCGACGCCGATCCGCAACGTCGTCACCCAGGTGGATGCCGAGGGCGCGCCGGTCACCGGGCCCGACGGCCGGGTCGCCACCACCGAGGCCGGGTTCCTCGGCGTGACGTCGAGTACCCCCACGGCGTACGTCCGCCAGCCGCTGAGTGCCGTGCCCGCCATCCTCGGCGACGGGCTCGTCCAGACCGCGGCCGGGCTGGTGAACATCCCTGAGCGGATGGTCGGAGTGTGGGACGCGGCGTTCGGCGACGCCACCCGCGAGGTGGACAGCCCGATGTCGGTCGTCGGTGTCGGACGGGTCGCCGGTGAAGCGACCTCGGGGCGGCTCGACGCGCTCGTCGGCAGTGAGCCCGCCGACCGGTTCTTCTTCCTGGTCAGCCTGCTCGCGTACCTCAACCTCATGCTTTTCCTGTTCAACCTCGTGCCGCTCCTCCCGCTCGACGGCGGGCACGTCGCTGGCGCGCTGTGGGAAGGCCTGAAGCGGCAGGTGGCGCGGGCGACGCGGCGCCCCGACCCTGGCTATGTCGATGTCGCCAAGGCGCTTCCGCTCGCCTACTCGGTCTCGTTCGTGTTGCTCGGGATGACGCTACTGCTTGTCTACGCCGACCTGGTCAACCCGGTTCGTCTCGGCGGCTGACCAGGCACACCCAGGCGGCCGCAGCCCCGCAGTGCCCCGACTGACTGTCGTGAGAGATGATCAGGGTATGAGTGTCGGTCTCGGTATGCCCACGCTGCCTCCGCCCGTCATCGCACCCCGTCGCACGTCGCGCGTGATTCGCGTCGGCACGGTCGAAGTGGGCGGCGGCGCACCGATTTCGGTGCAGTCGATGACGACGACGCCCACCACCGACATCGATGCCACGCTGCAGCAGATCGCCGAACTCACCGCCTCCGGGTGCGACATCGTGCGCGTCGCCTGTCCGAGCCAGGACGACGCCGAGGCCCTCCCGGCTATCGCGCGGAAGAGCCAGATCCCGGTGATCGCCGACATCCACTTCCAGCCGAAGTACGTCTATGCCGCGATCGACGCCGGCTGCGCTGGGGTGCGGGTCAACCCGGGCAACATCCGCCAGTTCGACGACCAGGTCGGCGAGATCGCCCGGCGCGCGAAGGCGGCGGGCGTCTCCATCCGGATCGGCGTCAACGCCGGCTCGCTCGACAAGCGGCTGCTCGAGAAGCACGGCAAACCCACCGCCGAGGCGCTCGTCGAGTCGGCCGTCTGGGAGGCGAGCCTGTTCGAGGAGCACGACTTCCACGACGTCAAGATCTCGGTGAAGCACAACGACCCGGTCGTCATGGTGCGGGCCTACCAGATGCTCGCCGAGCGTGGCGACTGGCCGTTGCACCTCGGCGTCACCGAAGCCGGGCCGGCGTTCCAGGGCACGATCAAGTCGGCCACCGCGTTTGGTGCGCTCCTCAGCCAGGGCATCGGCGACACCATCCGTGTCTCGTTGTCGGCCCCGCCAGTCGAGGAAGTCAAGGTCGGCATCCAGATCCTGCAGAGCCTCAACCTGCGCCCGCGCAAACTCGAGATCGTCTCGTGCCCGTCCTGTGGGCGCGCCCAGGTCGACGTCTACACCCTCGCCGACCAGGTGACTGCCGGTCTCGAGGGGATGACGGTCCCGCTTCGGGTCGCGGTCATGGGCTGTGTCGTCAACGGTCCCGGCGAAGCCCGCGAGGCCGACCTCGGCGTCGCCTCCGGCAACGGCAAGGGGCAGATCTTCGTCAAGGGCGAGGTCATCAAGACCGTTCCCGAGAGCCAGATCGTCGAGACCCTCATCGAGGAGGCGATGCGGATCGCCGACGAGATGGGTGAACCGGTCGACGCCGAGGCTGCCGGCGTCCCTACCGTCACCGTTGGCTGAACCGTCATCCGGACGGGGCCTAGGCTGACCCCGTGCTCCGTACGCGCACCCCGGTCCGGGCATTGTCGCTCGCCGATCGTGATGAGGCGCTGGCCGTTTGTGCTCGCGACCTCCCGGCCGGCGTATTCGTCGCTGCCCGAGTGATCGACGGGACGCGCACCGGATCGATCGGCTCACTGCTCGGGTACCACGTCGACGGCGCCCTCGCCGGGGTGTGTTGGGCCAACGCCAATGTCGTCCCGGTGGCCACCACGGACCAGAGCCGAGCCGCGCTCGCCGAACGGATGCGCCGGTGGCGCGGCCGGGCGGCGTCGGTGTTCGGCCCGCGCGACGAGGTGGTCGACCTCTGGGACCACCTCGAGCCACACTGGGGTCCGGCCCGCGCCGTGCGTGGTCACCAGCCATTGCTCGTCACTGACCAGCCGCCGTCTGCCGTCGGCGTGGCCGTCGACCCGCGGGTCCGGCCTGCCACGCCACAGGATGTCGATCTCGTGGTCCCAGCGGCGGAGCACATGTTCACTGCCGAGATCGGGTACCGGCCCTACTCCGGGAGCAACCGCGGCTTCCGGGCGGCGGTGGCCGCCCTTGTCGCCCGGGGGCATACCTACGTCGTGGTGGAGAACGACGAGGTGCTCTTCAAGACCGACATCGGCAGCGTCGCCCTCGGGTGTGCACAGTTGCAAGGGGTATGGCTCGCGCCCCGGCTGCGTGGCCGCGGGATGGCCGTGCCGATGCTCGCCGGGGTCCTCGAGCAGGTGATGGCCGGCGAGGCGCCGTTGGTCACGTTGTACGTCAACGACTTCAACCTCGCGGCGCGGGCGACGTACGACCGTCTCGGCT
>JBOFJB010000489.1:0-5092 GCA_051650465.1 Dermatophilaceae bacterium
ATCAGGCCACGTCGAAGGGCAGCAGCCGCGCCCCGGCACGCGTCCAACGTCTGTCCGCCTGGTCGAGCACGGCTCGCTCTCCTGCGAGCACGACATGGAACGGGATGGCCGGCCGATCCCACCATTCGCCGAGTTCCACGGGCTGACTCCACGCAGCGTTGGCCGATTCCAGTGAATCGGCCAGCCATCGCAGGTCCTCGGCCCCAGCGTCCGCGAGGACCTGATCCGGCTCGGTGACCGTCACCACGTACCCCTCACCTGCTGGCAGCGTCTCCAAGTCAGCGATGCACTCGTCGAACGCATCCTTGTTCTCGCCAAAGTAGAGCGGAAACTGGAGAGCAGCGGCGAACTCATCGAACAGCCCGCCGAGGGTCCGCGCCTTGCGGCCACGGACGACGCGGGCAGCCAGGCCGGACTCGACCCACCCCGAGACCGCCGAGCCGATCGCCTGGCGATCACCCTCGAGCAGCAGCGGATGAAACTCAGGCGCGACCTTCATCAGGGCCAAGGAGTCGGTCATCCAGTCGGCCCTCGGAACATCAGGAACGTGCCGTAGTGGTCGCCCGTCCAATAGGCCGAACCATCACTGCCAGTGACAACCCGCTCCGTCCCTCGCTTGACGCCCTTGGCGTAGGGATTCACGTCCCACTCCCGATAGGTGACACCCGAGTTCTCCGGAAGTTTCCCCGCGGAGTTCTCAAAGACCCTGCCGCCCCTGTACCCCGGCAGCGGCGCGCCCTTCGCATCGACCCGGTTGAGGACCGTCCAAGCCTTCTCAGAGCCCGGCCCGATCGGCACCGAGTGAGTCGCTGTCTTTGCGGCGCGAAGGTAGCGTGATGTGCCTCTGGTGAGGCCGCCGATCGCTGCGGCCTGTGCGACGTTACCCCAGTCGATGTTGTCGAGGGGGCCGCAGCCTCGTGCGGTGTTGCGGGCGGCTTGAGTGGCGAGTTCGATGCCGCCTTCGATGAGGGCACCGACGGCGAATGCGATGAGCAGTGGTGGAAAGAGGCCGGTGGGGTCGGTGACGTTGAGGGGGTCTCCACCTACGTAACCGTACGGACTCCCTGATATCGATACCAGTGGGTCGGTGGTGGTCACCTTCTCTGGCCGAGCAATGATCAAAACCTGTGGATGGCTCTCGGCGAGGTGACGTGAGGCGGGCGCACCTCCCGAGCAAGATCGAGGTCCATTGCAAGTTCTGATCAGGGTCGGCGTTTGGCGCGCCGGCTCGGGAAGGTGCACCCATGCTCAAGGTAGTCCACGAGGTCGAGGCGTCCGAGGAGAACACGACCGGCACGGCCGGTGGGTCGCTGCTCGATGAGATCGTGCGAGACGGGGCCCGGGCGATGTTGGTCGCTGCGCTGCAGGCCGAGGTCGCCGCGTACGTGGAGGCGTTCGCCGGCGAGGTCGACGAGCGCGGCCGGCGGCTGGTGGTCCGCAACGGCTCGCACGCGCAGCGGGAGGTGATGACCGCAGCCGGTGCGGTGGCGGTCAGGGCGCCTCGGGTGAACGACAAGCGGATCGATGAGGCCACGGGTGAGCGGGAGCGGTTCGCCTCGGCGATCCTTCCGGCGTGGGCCCGGAAGTCGCCGAAGGTGGCGGAGGTGTTGCCGCTGTTGTACCTGCACGGGCTCTCCAGTGGCGATTTCGTGCCGGCGCTCACGCAGTTCCTTGGCTCCTCGGCCGATCTGTCGGCCAAGACGGTCACCCGGCTCACCGAGCAGTGGCAGGGCGAGGCGGTCGAGTTCAACCAGCGGTCGCTGGCCGGAACCGACTACGTGTACGTGTGGGTCGACGGGATCCACCTCAAGGTGCGCCTGGCCCAGGACAAGGTGTGCCTGTTGGTGATGATCGGGGTCCGCGCGGGACGGTTCGAAGGAGCTGGTCGCGCTCGACGACGGGCACCGGAAGTCCACCGAGTCCTGGGCCGACCTGCTCCGCTCGTGCAAGCGTCGCGGGATGACCGCGCCGGTGCTCGCAGTCGGTGGCGGGGCGCTCGGGTTCTGGGCCGCGGTCCGTGAGGTGTTCCCCGACACCAAGGAGCAGCGGTGCTGGTTCCACAAGATCGGCAACGTCCTCAACTGCCTGCCGAAGTCGGCCCAGCCCGGTGCGAAGACGGCGCTCGCGCAGATCTGGAACGCTGAAGACCGCGAGCACGCCGAGGTTGCCGCGGCGGCGTTCGCCGCCGAGTACGGGACCAAGTGGCCCAAAGCGGCCGCGAAGATCACCGACGACCTCGACACCCTCCTCGCGTTCTACGACTACCCCGCCGAGCACTGGGTCCACCTGCGCACCACCAACCCGGTCGAGTCCACGTTCGCCACCGTCCGGCTCCGCCAACGAGTCACCAAAGGCCCCGGCTCCCGCGCCGCCGGGGTCGCCATGGCATTCAAGCTCATCGAGTCCGCCCAGACCCGGTGGCGAGCCGTCAACGCACCCCACCTCGTCGTCCTGGTCCGAGCCGGCGCCCGCTTCGACAAGGGCGTCCTGGTCGAACGACCCGACCGAGCCATCAACCCCGAAACCAGGAAGCGATCAGCAAGTCGCGTAACCCGCCGATCCACAGGTCTTGACTATTCCTCTAGGTCATCCAGAATCTCCGTTGCCAGGGCCCGACTCCTGACCAACGACTCGTCGCGCAGGAGCTCGAGGATTGGCTGTGTTGCATCGACCGCACTCAGCCAGTCCCCCAAGCGCAGCAGCTTCTCGTCGATCGATTGGCCGAACACCGACCCTCGATCCAGCGCCTGTGCAAGACCGCTGTCGTCAAACAACTCTTCAGTGCACTCGGTCAAGGAGGACATCAGATGTGGATCCAATCCCGACCAGACTCGCTCCTGGTATGCCCGGTCGGCGAGTTCGTTCAAGGCATCCATCACGAGCGAGCGATACACGTGCATCAACCGAACACCCCCGGGAGGAACCGGAAGTCGTTCAGTGGGATGTGAGCCTCGGGCACCTTCGCGGAGGGCAACTGGTTGCCCAACTGATCGAGCGGTTGGCCGTTCTTCTGCCATCGAACATACGGGGCTTGAGAATTCGGGAACGGACTATTCGGGTTGCCCTGCATGACCCGAACTGAGTTGCCTGCGTTGGTCGGATCCCGATAGAGCACACCACCCGGCGAGTTCGTCCCGGTGACCCGCCACCCGTCAGGGATCCCGGCAGGCCTGATGCGTGTACCTGTCGCAGGTACAAGGCCCCGAGCCGACAAGCCCACATCGGCCTTTGCGGCAACACCGGTACCCACCGCATCTACGACCCGCGGACCATCGTTTCCTAGCCGCTGACCAGCGGCGATGCGTTCCGACGGCACGACGAGCGGCTCGACCACGACGCTGGAAACCCCGACGCGAGTTTCAGCCTCGGCCGTCGCGAACGCAGATGCGATTGCGACGCCGAGGATCGCCGCTAGGGCGGTCAGAGCGACCAGCAAACCAGGCAGCCAAGGACCCGAGTCGGTCTGCTGGCCCCTGATCACGAAGATCAGTCTCCCAGGTTCCGCCAGCCGCTCACGCGACGTGGAAAAACTGGGCAAGAGCACGAACCGCGACGTCGAGCGATGCAGACTCGGCATCTTCCACCCCTACTCGATCGGCCCCCACGCGAGAGATGAAGTGGCGCAGCCTACGCAGGAGCTCGTCCGACTCGGGCACCGACTGCGGATCAAGTCGTATCGACACGAGTCCTCCAGCGGCCGTGACAGACAGGCGACGGCCACGGCTGTCAAAGACTTCGTAGATGGCATCGAGCACGTCGATGGCCTCCAACTCCCTGGACGCTGCCTCGAGGGTCGCGTAGAGGGCGATGTCGCCGCGGTCGTCGACCACGATCGGCGGAATAGCCAACTCCGACATCAGAACCGATCCCAGAAACTCGTGTCAGTTGACTTTTTGTCCCAAGGACGATGCCGTCCGATGCCCTGACCCGGGAGCGTCTCGCCCGTATCATCAACAACTCGCCGGTGGTAGTGGGGATACCTGCCGGTCGGATGCCCTGTTCTGTTTCCGAACGGGGCGATCCTGAAGTTGGGCCCGAACTTGTACTCGCGTCCCGACCACGCCTTGACCTTGGCCCAGGTTGAAGTGCCGCCGTTTGCGGCGCGGAGGTAGCGTGATGTGCCTCTGGTGAGGCCGCCGATGGCGGCGGATGCGGCGACGTCACCCCAGTTGATGTTGTCGAGGGGGCCGCAGCCGGCTGCGGTGTTGCGGGCGGCTTGAGTGGCGAGTTCGATGCCGCCTTCGATGAGGGCACCGACGGCGAACGCGAGGAGGAGTGGTGGAAAGAGGCCGGTGGGGTCGGTGACGTTGAGGGGGTCTCCACCTACGTAACCGTACGGACTCCCTGATATCGAGAGGAGTGGGTCGGTGGTGGTGAATGTGGCGGTGGCTGGGTCGTAGTAGCGGTGGAGGAGGTAGATGTAGCCGGTGTCGGTGTCGTAGTGGCCTTGCCCGTAGAGCAGGGGTGTGGATGCGGTGCCGCTGGTGCGGGTGGGTGTCCCGTAGGCGGTGTACGTGTACGTGGCGGTGACAGCGCCGGTGGCGTCGGCCAGGGCGCGGGTGTTGCCGTTGTGGTCGCTCAGGTACCACGCCGGGTTCGCCCCAGTGGTGGTGAGGTGTTGGAGGGGGAGCCCGTCCGGGCCGTAGATGTAGTCCCGTTCCCCGTCGGAAAGCAGCACCGGGATGCCCAGAGACTGGTCGTAAGTGAACGCCGCTGTCGCCGTGCTGGACGTGGTGCCACTGGTGGTGACGGTGGTTTTGGAGACCCGGAACCCGTCACCGTTGTAGATGTACGTACTGGCCGCGGTGGTGGTGCCGTTGACACCGCCGGGTGCGGTGTAGAACCCGGTGACATCAGCGAGGACGTGCACACTCCCCGTCGAGTTGTAGATCTTGATCGCCCCACTTGGGGAGACTTTGACGATCGCGGCGTTCGCGACCGTCTCCCCGGTCGCGAAGTTGAGGTTCGACACCCCAGGCCTGGTGGTGCCGTCAGGATGAGCGGTGAGGAAACTGTTCGTCGAACCACCAACCGCGGTGAGGTTCACCACCACCGCCGACACCCCAGACGCCGGCACGCCGGCACGGCCGGT
>JBOFJB010000490.1:0-1593 GCA_051650465.1 Dermatophilaceae bacterium
GCCGGCCGTCGACCTGGGAGAGCGCCGCACGTCGACCGGCGCGGGCGTTGCGGACCTTCGCGCTCCCCCGGCTGGCGATGACCCGTGCGAGGCGCGCGCCGTCATCCCAGGTGAAGCCGACCGGCACGGCATGCGGTGAGCCGTCGGCCCGCACCGTGGCGAGGGTGGCCAGGTGCCGTTCGGCGAGGAAGGCACGGGATGCCGCGGTCAGGTCATTGGGGTCGCGGGCCACGCTCGCGCACCTCCTGTCGTCGTCGGTTCACGGCGACGTACGCGGCCCGGGGCTCGGGGCCGCCCGACGCGGGTCGGATGATCTCGGTGCGGGTTTGACGATCGCGGTGCGATCGTCGGCGAGCCGCGTGAGCACGTCCACGAGCATCATCCGCTCTTGCACCTTGATCCGATCGTGCAAGCTCTGGACCGTGTCACCGGGCTCGACCCGCACCGCGCGCTGGTCGATGATCGGGCCGGTGTCGACGCCGGCATCGACCCAGTGGCAGGTGCAGCCGGTGACCCGGACGCCGTGGGCAAGCGCGTCCCGAACCCCATGCGCGCCAGGAAAACTCGGCAGCAGCGCAGGATGGGTGTTGACCACGGGAAAAGCCGTGAGCATCGCCGGGCCGAGCACCTTCATGAACCCGGCAAGCACCACCAACTCCGGTTCGTGGCCGCCGACCAGCCGGGCCAGGTCGAGATCCCACTCCTCGCGAGCCGGGTAGCCCGGCACCCGGGCGGTGAATGTGGGGATGCCGCGCGCCTCGGCCAGCGCGGCGCCGCCGGTTTCGCCCCGGTCGGAGCCAACCGCCAGCACACTGAACGGGGCGCCCGCTGCTGCCGCGTCGAGCACCGCCTCGAGGATGGTGCCGGCCCCCGAGATGAGCACCACGGTCCGCAACGGTGTCGAGACACTTGACCCAGGGGCGACCACACGTGCACGGTACCGGTCGCCGCCGCGGTGAGGTTGACCCCGTTAGTGCCGGAGCCGCCAGGCGTCCCGGGCAAGGACGACCACACCGCCGGCGAGCAGTTCGACGAACAGCACACCGGTCAGCATGCCGGCATCCGGGCCGATCTCGGCGAGGCGAAACCGCCCGGCTGCGCCGCCGCCGCCGAGGTCGAGCAGGCCCACGGTGATCGCGGTCGTCGCGCAGGAGGCGACCACTGCGGTGAGTTTGCTGCGCATGCGGGACAGCCGGGCGAGGGTGCCGAGCGTCTGTCGGGCGACCCAGGCGCCGGCTCCGCTGACGGCAAGCAGCGAGAGGGGCGTGACGATCCAGGGCAGCGGGCCGGGCTGCGGCAAGGCGGCAAGCACGGGCACCATCGGGAGCAGGCCGCTCTCCGCGCCGGCCCAGGAGACCGTCGCGCCGTCCACCACCTGGAAGCCTGGTCCAGCGAGGAACGAGACAGACCAGAGGCCGAGGTTCGGCAGCGCACAGACCTGGGCCAGGACGAGCCCGACCGAGCCGGCCGTGCCGGCGTCGAGCGCGGTATGGACCGCCCACACCCGGTCGCGGCCGAGCAGCACCGCGGCGAGGACGAGCACCAGTCCGAGTCCGAGCAGCAGGCCGGCTCCCGCCAGACCTGGCCGAAGCG
>JBOFJB010000491.1:0-2105 GCA_051650465.1 Dermatophilaceae bacterium
GACCGACTCGCACCGGGATGCGAGGCTGACCTGGTGACCACGGGGAAAGGACCGCCGCGAGCGGCAGCCCCGCGTCCGGCCGCAGTTCGGGGACCGACCGGCATGAACCCGCGACCGGAGGACCGACGCTAGTGACCGATGGACCACAGCCCGCGACCGACGGATCGCAGCCCATCACCGGCGAGCGCGAGCCTGCGCGGCTGCTGGACCGACGCTACCTGCCGACCACCATCGGGCTGGTCGCGCTGGTGACCATCGCCGCGTTCGAGAACCGTGCCGTGCTCACCATCCTCCCGACCGTGGTGCGCGACCTTGACGGCTGGTCGCTGTTCGGGGCCGCGACCGGCGCGACCCTGGTCACCTTCACCATCGCGATGGCCTGGTCGGGCCGCTGGACCGACCGCGTCGGACCTCGCCCGGTGCTGTTCTCCGCGCTCGCTGCGTTCGTTGTCGCGCAGATCGTGTCGGCTCTGGCGCCGACGATGACGGTGTTCGTCATCGGGCGAGCCGTGTCCGGCGCGGCAGAGGCGCTCATCGATACCTCGCTCACGGTGCTCCTCGCCCGCACCCTGCCGAAGGCGCTGCGCGCCAAGGTGTTTGCCTGGTTCGCGACCGCGTGGGTGCTGCCGTCGGTCGCCGGCCCGGCCGCAGCCGGCGCGCTCGACGCCCTCGCGGGGTGGCGGACGGTGTTCGTCGGGCCACTCGCGGTCGTGCCGATCGCGCTGCTGCTGCTGCGCCCCGCGTTGCGGGCGGCCGGGCAGAGCCGACTGTCCCCGCTCGACGGCCGCGACCGGAGCGGTGGCCCGGTGGTCCCGGCCGAGCGCCGCCGAGAGCGCGCCGCGCTCCTCCTCGCCGCAGGGCTCGCCGTCACGACCTTCGCGGCACCACTACTGTCGCGGCCCGCCACCCGCTGGGTAGGCGCCGCCGCGATCGTCGCCGGACTCGCCACGGTGGTCGCTGGCGCGACCCGGGCGCTCCCGCGGGGAACGGCTCGGCTCGCTCCCGGTGCACCCGCGGTCGTCGGGCTTCGACTGCTCGCGTCGGCCGCGTTCACCGGGGTCGGCGGCGTCATCCCCCTGATGCTGGTGAGTACCCGGGACGCGTCGACCGCGACCGCCGGTATCGCGCTTACCGTCACCGGATGCTTCTGGGCGCTGGGCTCCTGGCTGAACAGCACGGATGCCGTGCAGCGGCGGCTCGAGCCGGTGGCTCGGCTCCGCGCCGGCCATGTCTCCATCGCGTCCGGCACCGCCGGTCCGATACTGCTCGCGCTCGGCGCCGTAGGCCTCGCCGCCGGGATGGCCGGCTGGGCGGTGGCGGCGTTCGGCATGGGCATCGTCTACGGCACCCTCTCCACCGAGAGCCTCGCTCTGACGCCGCCGGAGGAGCAGGGCCGGACCGGCGCCGCCCAGGGGCTTGCCTCATCCACCGGGGTGGCGATACAGACCGCATGCGTCGGCGCGGTCGTCGCATGGCTCGGGTCGAGCATCGACGGAACCGCCTTCGCGGTGCTGATGACGGCCGGAGCCCTCCTGGCCGCGCTGGCCGCGCTCACTTCGGGCCGGGCCCGGCCACCCTGACCCGCGGCAGGTCATCATCTTGAGCCGGCTGGCCCAGGCGGCCACCGCTGTGGTTCAGGCGATCAAGCCGTCGAGTCGAACCGGGTCACGCGCGGGTCGGCACCACGACCTCGTCACGCTCGGCGCGTTCCGCGATGTCGCGGCGATGGTGCGAGCCGGCGAGTTCCACCCGCGCCACCGCCCGGTAGACCCGAGCGCGCGCCTCCGCCAGCGACCCACCGGTCGAGACCACCGACAGCACCCGCCCACCGGCCGAGATGAGCGTGCCGTCATCCGCCCGAGCAGTACCGGCATGACATACCGACGTTCCCTCCCCGGTGACGCCGTCGAGCCCGCCGATGACGTCACCGGTCCGCGGCGCCACCGGGTACCCCTGCGCGGCAACCACCACGGTGACGGCGGCGTCATCCGACCAGCGCAGCGGCTCGAGCTCGCGGAGCGAGGCGTCCGCTGCCGCCCGCAGCAACCCGCCCAACGGGGTACGGAGCCGGGCGAGCACCACCTGGGTCTCCGGGTCACCGAAGC
>JBOFJB010000492.1:0-2365 GCA_051650465.1 Dermatophilaceae bacterium
ACGACGCCGTCGCGGAGGAACACCACCCGGTCGGCCCAGGCGGCGTGTCGGGCCTCGTGGGTGACGAGCAGCCCTGCCACGCCGGAGTCGCAGCGTTCGCGGAGAACACGCAGCACCTCCTCGCCGGTGTGGGTGTCGAGCGCGCCGGTGGGCTCGTCGGCGAGCACGAACCGGCGACTGCCGACGAGGGCCCGGGCGATGGCGACCCGCTGCTGCTGACCGCCGGACATCTGATCGGGGTACCGGTCGGAGAGCGCCATGAGTCCCATGAGGTCGAGCACCCCGCGGGCCTGTCGGCGTGCCTTGCCCGAGCGCAGGCCGTCGAGCTCGAGCGGCAGCGCCACGTTCTCGGCCGCGGTGAGGCTCGGGATGAGGTTGTAGTCCTGGAACACGAAGCCCATCCGGCGGCGGCGCAGCCGGGCCAGGTCGCGCGGGCTCATCGCGGTCAGCTCGTCGCCCCCGATCGACACCGAGCCCGAGGTCGGTCGGTCGAGCCCGCCGGCGACGTTGAGCAGGGTGGACTTTCCCGAGCCCGACGGACCCATGACGGCGACCAGCTCGCCCGGCCGGATCTCGAGCGAGACCCCGTCGAGGGCGGTGACCGCGGTGTCGCCGGTGCCGTGGATGCGGGTGACGTCGCGGATGACGACGTGCGGTGCGGTGCTCATCTGGTGGCTCCCTCGGTGGCGTGGGTGTCGTCGCTCTCGGTCGTGGTCGGCGCGCTGCGGGTAGCGGGCCGGTCGGCAGCGGGTTCGGCGCGGGTCCCGTGCGCCCGAGTGGCCCGGTCGGCCTCGTGGCGGGCGAGCGTGGACTCGACGTGATCGAGCCAGCGCACCTCGGCCTCGGCGCCGAACACGAGGTTCTCGAGCACCAGCAGCCAGGCGAGCCCGGGCTCGGCCGTCGCGGTGTCCCCCGCCCGGTCGAGGGCGTCCCGCTTGAGGCGGGTGAGGTCGCGCAGCTGACGGAGCGTGGCGGTGCGCTGCCCCTGGACCACGCGCCGGATGTCGACCCCGGGCGCGGTGACGGCGAGCGCCAGCTTGATGGTGAGCTCGTCCCGCGGGGTGGTGGTGCGGTCGACGGGGGCGGCCCACCAGGCGTCGAGCTGGGCGTGCCCGTCCTCGGTGAGCCGGTAGGCGATGCGACCTTCCGGTCCCGGGTCGCCGCTCTGCTCGACCACACCGTCGCGGACCAGCCGGTCGAGCGTGGTGTAGACCTGACCGACGTTGAGCGGCCAGGTGCCGCCGGTGCGCTCCTCGAACACGGCTCGCAGCCGCGCACCGTAGGTCTCGCCCTCAGCGAGCAGGGCCATCAGCCCGAATCGCACCGACATGCCGTCACCCGTTCCTGAGCCCGATATACGCGGTATCTCACCGATCTGCGTGAATGTATACCGAGTATTGTCCAGTGCCGTCAACCGTCGGTGCGATGATCGACGGAGCGGGTCGGGAGTTCGCGGCTGCTGCCGAGCCGCACGTCAGGCCCGGCCGGCGTCGGGTCAGGGGAGGAGCAGCACCTTGCCGATGTGGCTGCTGGCCTCGAGCTCGCGATGCGCGCGCGCGGCATCCGCGAGGGGGTGGCGGGAGTGGATGACGGGGTGTGTCCTCCCGCTCTCGATCAGCGGCCACACGTGCTCGCGTACCGCGGCCACGATGGCCGCCTTGGCGGTCCTCGACCGTGCGCGTAGCGACGTGGCGGTGACCGAAGCCTGCTTCTGCAGCAGCGCGGCGAGGTCGAGCTCACCGCGGATGCCGCCCTGCAGCCCGATGACGACCAGCCGGCCGCCGGTCGCGAGTGCGGCGACGTTGCGCGAGAGGTAGGCCGCGCCCATGTTGTCGAGGATGACGTCGGCGCCTCGCCCCTCGGTGCCTGCCCGGATGTGCTCGACGAAGTCGTCGTCGTGATAGTTCACGAGGATGTCGGCGCCAAGCTCGCGACAGGCCTCGAGCTTGGCGGCCGAGCCGGCGGTGACGGCGACCTGCGCACCGGCCTCGCGGGCGAGCTGTACGGCCATGGTGCCGATGCCCGACGACCCGCCGTGCACGAGGAACGTCTCTCCCGCAGTGAGGTTCGCGGTCATGAAGACGTTCGACCACACCGTGCACGCCACCTCGGGCAGTGCGGCGGCATCCGCGAGTGGGACACCCGGCGGGACGGGGAGCAGCTGGCCGGCGGGCACGCATGCCAGCTCGGCGTAGCCACCGCCGGCGAGCAGCGCGCACACCTCGTCCCCCGGCGCCCAGCCGTCGACACTCGGTCCGAGTGCGACCACGGTGCCGCTCACCTCGAGACCCGGCACCTCCGACTCGCCCGGTGGTGGCGGGTAGAGGCCGAGCCGCTGCATGACGTCAGCCCGGTTGACTCCCGA
>JBOFJB010000493.1:0-2501 GCA_051650465.1 Dermatophilaceae bacterium
GCGACCGACCGCCGCACGTTCGCGGACCGGCACTGGGGCCGTGCCCCGTTCTTCAGTGCTGCCGCCGATCTTCCACCTCCGACCCACGGCTTCGACGCCGACGCGGTCGACGAGCTGCTGGGTGCGCGAGGTCTGCGTACTCCCTTCGTCCGGATGGCCAAGGACGGCGGCACGCTCGAGTCGTCGTCGTTCACGCTCGGTGGAGGTGTCGGTGCGTCGATCGCCGATCAGGTCAGCGAGGACAAGGTGCTGCGGCTCTTCGCCGACGGCGCGACCATCGTCCTCCAGGCGCTGCACCGCACCTGGTCCCCGGTCACGTGCGCCGCGCACGACCTGGCCGCCGACCTCGGCCATCCCGTCCAGGTCAACGCCTACGTCACCCCGCCGCAGAACCGGGGCTTCGACGACCACTACGACCCGCACGACGTGTTCGTCGTGCAGGTGTCGGGTGAGAAGCACTGGCGCGTCCGCCCACCCGTGCTCGAGGCACCGCTTCGCACGCAACCCTGGACCGACCGCCGCGACGCGGTGGCCGAGGCCGTGGGCAGGCCGCCGACCGTCGACCAGGTGCTGCGACCCGGTGACTGTCTCTACCTGCCGCGAGGCTGGCTCCACTCGGCGGTCGCACTCGGCGGGACGAGCATCCACCTCACCTTCGGTGTGCACGTCTGGACCGTGCGGCACCTGCTCGACGACCTGGTCCGCGCGGCAACGGTCCATCTCGACGACGACCCGGCCGCCCGCGCCGCACTCCCGCTGGGCGCCGACACCACCGACCCCGCCCTCGCCGCCGACGCCCGCGAGACGGTGCGCCGCCTCCTCGACACCGCGCTGGACGCCGTCACGGATGACGAGCTCGCTCGCCTCCTCGCCGCGCGTGGCCGCACGGCCCAACGGCCGGAGACGATGGGTGTCCTGCACCAGCACGCAGCCGCGACCGCAGCCGGGTTGTCCGAGCCGCGGTGGCGCGTGCGGGCTCACCTCGCGCCACGGTGGGAAGGTGACAACCTCGTCACTCGCGCCGGCCGGGTACTCGTCGAGTCCGAGCCGCATCGAGCGCAGGTCGCCGCGCTGCTGCGAGGCGAGGCGTCGGCATCCGCGCTGGACCCCCGCCTGCGACGCCGTCTCGCGCTCGCCGGCATCCTCGCCGCCGACGGCTGACACCGCCAGGGTGCGACAGGGTGGCCGGCCCGCGCTGACCAGCGGCACCGCCCTCACTGCGGCGTGGGCAGCGCCGTCGGTCCCGCCGCACGTGTCACGACTCGACGCGAAGCAGCGGGTGAGCCACCGTTGCGAATAGCGATACCGATCTGTATCGTCATCCGGCGTCAGCCACATCGAGAAGGGATTGTCATGAAGATTGCCGTCATCGGCTCAGCCATGGTCGGGCAGGTCGTCGCCGCCAAACTCGTCGAGCTCGGTCACGACGTGGTCATCGGCACCCGCGACCCCGACGACCTGTCCGGGACGAAGGGCATGGGCGGCACCCTCGGCGACTGGCTGGCCGCCAATCCGGGAGGTCGGGTCGCCACCAATGCCGAGGCTGCTGCGCACGGCGAGATCGTCGTCAACGCCACCAACGGCGCAGCGACGATCGAGGCCCTGACGCTCGCCGGCGCGGAGAACCTCGCCGGCAAGGTCCTGATCGACATCGCCAACCCGCTCGACTTCTCGAAGGGGATGCCGCCGACGCTGTTCGTCAGCAACGACGACTCACTCGGCGAGGTCGTGCAGCGCACCTTCCCGGAGACCAGGGTGGTCAAGACGCTGAACACCATGAACGCGTACCTCATGGTCGACCCGGGGCTGGCCAACCACGGCGACCACACCGTCTTCCTCAGTGGGGACGACGATGCCGCCAAGGCCACGGTGGCCGACCTCCTGCGCAGCTTCGGCTGGACCGACATCTTCGACCTCGGCGACATCACGACGGCGCGCGGCACCGAGTCGCTCCTGCCGGTGTGGGTCCGGATGTTCGGCAAGCTCGGCGAGATCCCGTTCCAGTTCAAGATCGTGCGCGACGCCGACGTGCAGCTGGCGCCGCACGCGCCGTCCGCCTGAGCCAGCAGGAGTGGCCCGTGGCTCGTCCGCTCAGTGACGACGTGCGTCGGCGCATCGTCGACGCGGCCGGTTCCGCGTTCTACGAGAACGGCTACGCGGCCACGGGAGTAGACGCCCTGGCGGACACCGCCGGGGTGTCGAAGATGACGCTGTATCGCTACTTCCCGTCCAAGGAGGAGCTGATCTGCGCGGTGCTCGACCGGGGCGACGAATGGAGCGCGGCTCAGTACGAGCAGCTGATGGCCGGTCACGACGACCCGGCTGACCGGCTTGCGGCGGTGTTCGACTGGATCGCCGAGCACGCCAACCAGCCGGGCTGTCGTGGCTGCATGTTCCAGAACGGCGCGGCCGAGTTCCCTGAGGTCGCCGATGCCGTGCACGAGATCTCGATCCGTCACAAGCGCTCGGTCCGGGAGAGCTACCTCCGGGAGGCTCGCGCG
>JBOFJB010000494.1:0-4020 GCA_051650465.1 Dermatophilaceae bacterium
GCAACACGACATTGCGCTCACCGGCTTCGACCCGCCGGGCGAGCTCGGCAATCGCAGCAGGCTGGTCGCCTGCTGGCTCGAACTCCGACACCACCGTGATCGGTGCCACCCGTCGCTGCAGATCAGTCGTCGGTCGCATTGGCCCACAGTAGGCCGCTGCTCCGACAGACCCTCCGGTGGCCGACCCGACATCCACCCCTGACCTGGCCTTCCGTGTCTCCGAGCACGCGGTCGACGACACCGAAACGGCCCGGTGGTGTGATCCCCTAGCGCCGTCGTCGTGGCAGCAGCACCACCTACAGGGCCGACAGTGAAAAGTCCGGATGCAGCCAGCCGATCAACCAGAACCCGCTAAAGTCAAAAGGCAGTCACACCCAGTAGGTAGTTGCAACCACTCCCCATTCGCCTTTCAGCACACACCTCTCCCCACTCTCCCCACTCTCCCCACTCTCCCCACTCTCCCCACTCTCCCCACTCTCCCCACTCTCCCCACTCTCCCCACTCTCCCCACTCTCCCCACTCTCCCCTCCCTCTCCCCTCCCCCTCCCTCTCCCCTCCCTCTCCCCTCCCCTCTTCCTGATCCGGTGAGCCCTGGTGATCGAGGCTGACCGTGAGCGAAGGAGCCCCCGTATGCCTCCTGCCGACGACCCGGTGCTCATGCACCCCGATACCGACGACGAGACCCCACCATCGCGGAGCGCACGGCACCACACGCCACGATCCGCCTCCGTTCCGGGTCCAAGACGAGCGCTGGCCAGTGCCGCGACACTGGGGGCGACTGCCGCGCTCGGAGGGTGTTTCTTCCCCGATCGCGAGCCCGGCTCGCGCGTTGGACAACTCGGCGCCACCGGCTCCAGGTCTTTCGACCGGGCTGTCGCCACGCCGCCACCGAAGCGCCCCGTGGTGGCTACCAGCACGAAAGAGAGCGGTGCGGCGCCCCGCCCGAAATCGACGCGCGCGGTCAGGACGCAGCCGGCCGCCGGCAAGCCAGCTGCCGACCGAGACAGCAGCGATACCGCTGCCGCCCGGAAGGGGGCGTCGCGTAGTGGCACGGTGCAGACCCGCGCGAGCCTGGCAGCGAGGTCGCTCAACCCGGCCAGGCTGCTTGTACGGGCAGGCACGATGTCGCCTGCGCTGGCGGCCCGCGGACTCACTAACACCAGGGCTGACCATGAGCACCTCCTCGGTCGAGCCACCTTCGGCGCCCGGCCAGCCGACCGCGAGGCGATCGCCACCCTCGGCATGGATGCCTGGCTCTCCAGGCAACTCACACCCACCACCGTGGGCGATCCACGCGGGGATGCCGTCCGCAGCGCCTTCCCGCTGGCCGGCAAGGACATCGCCGGGGTACGGAGTTCGGTCAAAGAGTTCAGTTGGGACGCGGCGTTCGAGACCGGGCAGCGGACGCTCGGCCTGCAGGTGCACAGCAGCCGACAGCTCTACGAGGTCGTCGTCGACGTGCTCGCCAACCAGCTTCACGTGACGACCCCATCGGACAACGTATGGGACAACGCCGCCGATTACCACAACCGGGTGATCCGCACACACGCCTTCGGTCGGTACGAAGACATGCTCCTGGCCTCGATGCGGCATCCGGCGATGCTCCGCTACCTGAACAACGACGAGTCCGACCGCGAGAGCGTCAACGAGAACCTTGGCCGCGAGCTACTGGAACTCCACACCGTCGGAGTGCTGTCCGGGTACACCGAGACCGACGTCCGGAACAGCGCGTACATCCTGTCCGGACGCACATTCGTCTGGGGGACTGGGCAATTCACGTACAAGGAGGAACGACACTGGAACCAGGGCGCCGTGAAGGTGCTCGGTTTCTCGGACCCCAACACCGGCGACGGTCTCGCTGTCGGGGACGCCTACCTGCGGTACCTTGCACGCCACCGGGCCACTGCTCAGACCGTCGCCCGGAAGATCGCTACCCGTTTTGTCGCGGACCAACCTCCGGCCAGCCTGGTCGACCGTCTCGCCCGGACCTATCTGGACAACGACACCGCGATTGTGCCGATGCTCCGCACGCTCTTCACCAGCACCGAGTTCTGGGCCGCGCCGCAGGCCAAGACCCGGCGCCCGCTCGAGGATGTCGTCGGCGCCGCTCGTGCGGTCGACGTCGCGGTGGATGACAACCTCCGGAAGGGCGTTAAGCACCTGTACTGGAACCTCCAGAACGCCGGGCACGCTCCGCTGGCTTGGGTTCCGCCGAATGGCTACCCCGATGTCATCGGCGCGTGGCAGTCGGCCAACGGAATGGTGCGGCGCTGGAACATCCATCGCGACCTGACCCGAGGCTGGATCCAGGGACTCGAGCCCGCCAAGGAATTGATCCTCGAGCTCCGGCCCGCCCCCGGCACGACCTACGGGGTGTGGATCGACATGATCAGCCACCGGGTGATCGGACGAGCGCTTGACGCGCCGCGTGAGGCGGCCGTGCTCGCCCTCCTCGGAGTGAAAGCCTCCGACGTCGTCCCCACATGGATGACGACCGCGAAGCCCGAGAACAAAGCGTGGCTGGCACCGCAGATCGCCTCCCTGGTGCTTGACGGCCCGCACCACCAGCTTCGGTGAACGACCTAAGGACCCCTGACACCATGGACGCGAACCTCTTCCAGCACCCCGAATGCCCCGACTGGCGACGGATGGGGCCCACGCCCGCCGATGCCGCCCTCCGCACCATGGCCGACACCGTCACCATGGTCGAGGACAACCGGAAAAAGTCCTGGACCACTGGTTTCAGCCGGCGTCGGCTGCTCGTCGGCGGCCTCGGCGTCGGGGTCGCCGCGCTCGCCCAGCAGCACGTCACCACCCGCGTGTCGTTCGCCGCCGAGACCAACGGCACCCTCGTGGTGATATTCCTTCGCGGCGGCCTCGACGGCCTGTCCGTTCTGGTCCCAGGCAACGACTCGGAGTTGCGCACGGCACGGCCTGGTATCTCCGTTCCCGGTGGCGCCCTGATCCCCTGGAAGGACGGTTGGGGCTTGCATCCGGCGCTCACGCCGTTGGTCGACACGCTCACGCTCAGCCGGATCGCCGCGGTACCGGCGATCGCTACCCCCGACCTGTCGCGCAGCCATTTCCAGGCCCAGGACTGCCTGGAGCGAGGCGGATCGATGGGCTCGTCCTCCCAGACCGGGTGGCTGGACCGGCTCCTCCGGGCAAGCGGGCCCGGCACCACATGGCGGGGTCTCGGGGTCAACCACTCGATGGCGCGTTCGCTGGTCGGCCCCGGCAACTCACTGGTGCTGTCGAACCTCAAGGATTTCGACCTGAGGACCGACGACGACATGAAGGAGCGAACCCGCACCGCGCTGAGCATGCTCTACACCGGGCTGGACCACCCCTTCGCCCTGCAGACGAAGCTTGCCCTGGATGCCTCGGCACAGGCAGTGACCCTCGCCGCGAGCGAGAAGGCCCCCCAGGAACGCGGCTACGGCACCGGCGACTTCGGCTCCCAACTCGCCACCTTGGCCACCCTGATCACCTCGGGCGTGGGGGTGCGCGTCGCCACCGTCGACCTCGGCGGCTGGGATATGCACACCGGCCTGGGCACCGTGGGCGACGGCGACATGAAGAGTTCGCTCGGTGACCTCGCCGCCGGTCTGGCCGCGTTCTTCACCGAACTCGGCAGCAAGGCCGAGAGCACCACCGTGGTCCTGATGAGCGAGTTCGGCCGCCGGATCGAGCAGAACGGCAACGCCGGAACCGACCACGGCCACGGCGGCGTCGCCTTCGCCCTCGGCGGCGGCGTCAACGGCGGCGTCCACGGCAAATGGGTCGGCCTCGCACCCGACATCCGCGACCAAGGTGACGTTCCCGGCACCAACGACTACCGCAACTTCCTCGGCGAAGTCGCCATGCGCCGGCTCGGACTGACCCTCGGACAGATCGCCCCCGTCTTCCCCGGCTTCGCCGTCCAACCCCTCGGAACCATGAAATAGGACTGCCGGCGACCACCGCTCTCGCACAGCCCGACCGACGCCAGACCTCTGGGACGCCGCCGAAGCGACTCGG
>JBOFJB010000495.1:0-1766 GCA_051650465.1 Dermatophilaceae bacterium
GTGAGGAGCACCCGCTCCGGTTCGAGAAGCCGCGGGGCGGCGCTCGTGAGATCGATGAGCGTGACGCCCGCGACGCCGCCGTCGGTCATCAGATGGTCCGAGCCGGCCACCGCACCGCCGTCGAGGATGACGACCACGTGCTGCCCGTGCACCGGGCCGGCGCTCGTGGAGAACCGCGGGCGGCTCGAGACGAGATCCTCGAGCATCGCCTCGAGTCCGGCCATGCTGGACGCGAGGAGCCGCAACGGCCCGAGCGCGTCGACCTTCACCGGGTGCTGGTTGTGCGGTAGCCATTTCACCCACTCCCACTCGGGCTGCTGCTCGGCCGAGGTGCACACCGCGACGAGCAGGTCGTCTGGGGAGTGGAACGTGATGGCCTGAGCGAGGATGGCCCGCGCTGCGCTTCGTCGGTCGTCGTCATCGCCGGCGACGTGCACGCATCCGAACCCGCGCAACGCGAGTGCGATCGGGAGGTCGGGCACGACGGAGTAGGTGTCGACGAACTGTCGAAGTGCCAGGGCGCACAACGGCTCCAGGTCCTCGACCGGCTCGGTGTCCGGCGGGATGATCGGCGTCGCGAGTTGCTGCGGTCCGATGCCGACGCGGACCACGGCGAAGTCGACGTCATCCGGCCGCCTCTCCCAGAGCCGGTAACTCGCGGCCGTCGACCAGAGCCGCTCGGGCTGCGGATGACGGTAAGTCAGTGCCTTGCGCTGCTCCTGGGCGGTCCGGCGCGCCGCGCGCCGGTGCTGGGCGAGTTTGCGCATGAACTCGCGGCGGGTGAGCGCCATCTCGAACTTGCTCGGTTGTCCGTTCTGGCCCACCACTGACATGAGGACCATGCCGAGCATCGACACCCCGAACAGGCCACCGATCACGTAGGCGAATGCGCCTCCCCCGCGCCCGGCGAACATGAACGCCATTGCCGCAGAACCCGCGACCATCGGCAGGATCATCAGCAAGGCCATCGCCCCGCGGCCGCCGGGGGCGGGCAGTTCCGGGGGCGGGTCGAGCGTGAGGTTGCCGGACGGCATTTCGGGCCCGTCGCGGCGTGCGCCACGCTTGACGACCAAGGTAGCCATAGGTGGTCCTCCGTCACTGGGGGTTAACCCCGTCGGCCTGGGCATCGCTCACTCACCGTAGGTACGTTCCGAAGTGCCGCCAAGACCGCCGACGACATGTCCGGGGAAACCTCCAGCCGGGCCGGTCGTCACGAAATCGGTCTCCGGCCGACGAGTACCGAGCGAGTACCGACGAGTACCGAGGAGAGCACGTGAGCATCGCCGCCACCGAGCGCCCCAGCGCTGTTGCCGCCGCCCAGCCCGGGCCTGACCTGGCCCGGATCACCGTGGCCGGATCGAGCCGACGCCTCGATGTCGCGGTGCCCGGTGATGCGCCCCTCTGCGACCTGCTACCGACCCTTGTTGCCCGTCTGGGCGACGGGTTGAGCGACGACGGCGAAGCCCACGGAGGCTGGTATCTGAGCACCGGCGCCGGCGAACGGCTCGACCCGAGCCGTTCGCTCGTCGAGCAGGGCGTGCGCGATGGTGCGCGGCTGCACCTCGTCGCTGGCGACCTTGCCTGGCCGGAGGTCGACTACGACGACGTCGTGGAGGCGATTGCCCGTAATGGTCGAGATGGCGCGCGCGACTGGAGCCCGGCGACCGCGCGGACCGTCGCTCTCGCCGCGTCGATGGTCCTGATCCTCGCCCAGACGGTCGCGATTCTGGCTGCGGAGGCCTCGCACCTGGCGACCGGCCTCGTGC
>JBOFJB010000496.1:0-8739 GCA_051650465.1 Dermatophilaceae bacterium
TCTCCTTCCAGTCATCGAGCGCCAGTCGCAACAGCCCGGTGAGGATCTTGCTCCCGCCGGCGACATCATCGCTACCGCCTGCATCCAGGAACGGCGGCCACGATCTGAGGCCATCGAGAACCGGAAACGATGCCCACACGCCTCGTCTCACGACGTGATGCAGGTCGATCTCCAAGGTTTCGCCCACCTTCCGAGGATATTCCGTTCTTCTCCGCGATTCCTCCGCGTCCACTCCGCGCAACGCCCGCACGCTCCTGCCGAAACTGGCGCTACATCACCAGAAGCCGAGGGAGCTACGTAGATGTCCATCGATCTTGTCAGCAATCTGGGCACAGGGAGGATCCACAATGGTTGAAGCACCCCAGTACGTGCCGTGTCCTGCTTGGTGTCGGCGTCGCGACGAGCACGCGGTTCACGCCGTGGACCATCACTATGTGCCCAGCTCGATCGCACTCGGGGAACTCGACGCCGAGCCCGATCCACCGGGCTGGGCGTCGGATGTGCACGGCGATGTCGAGGACTCCGGCCCGCGATTCGTGGCCTGGACACACCGACCAAACCCGGTATGGCCGATGCGCGTCGAGCAAGGCCTCACCGTCTCGGCGGACGGCCGGACCGTGCTTCATCCGGTGTTCGTCACGGGAGCTGACGTCATGCCCGAGATCGCGCGGGCCGACGACTGGCTCGCGCTTGCTACGGTCTCATCGCTCGTCGGGACGGTACTGACCATGGCCGAGAGGGCCACCGCGTCCCTCCTGGCGGGTTCGTGATGAGCGGGCAGAAGCAGCACGCAGATCGATACTCAGGAGGTCGACCATCAGAGCGCCAGGGGGAGAGAAGCGACTCTGGGGCCACCGCTAGGACTCCGGGTTCGGCGCTGCTTCAACAGGTCGCGCGTCTTGACCGGCTCGACGTGGGTTTGTTGGAGCGCTTGCGACACGAGGTACTGACTGTGCCGTCTGGATGGGTCGCGGAGTACGGGCAGTACCAGTCAGGAGGCTGGTGGACGCTGTCATTGTTGAACGACAGCGGACAGCCGACCGACGTGACGATCAAGGACTGCGATCCCGTCGAGACGACTTTGCTGAAGCAGATGCCTGCCACGCGAGAGTTCTTGTCGTCCCTGGGGCTGCGCTACATGTGGGTGAGGCTGGCACGGCTCGGACCGAGCTCGTTTCTGTGGGAGCACCGCGACTACGACGAACTCGGTGAGGCCGAGCGCCATCGCCTGCACGTACCGCTGGTGACCAACAGTTCTGCCGCCCTGGTGACCGGTGGCGCCAAGGTGCATCTCCGCGCCGGACACATCTGGCGGCTCACGCCGACGCATGTGCACGGCGCGTGCAACATGCTCGGCCCGGATCGTTTCCACCTGATCCTGGATTGCTACGCCGACGAGAATCTCGCTCGCGTCAGCGCCGGCGAGCAACTTGATGAAGCGGATGCGGTCAGCCTACCGATGCCGACGAAGGCGCAGCTCGAGGAGCATTTCGCCACCGCTTGCAGCCTGGCAAGGCTCGGCTACGACCGTTCGGCTGAGAAGTACCTACTCCGTCTGTTCTACGAGTACACGCTGTCGGAGGGCCGTGTGTACGACCTGATCGCGTCCGTCTACGACTCACTGGACCGCGTGACGGAGGCCGAGTCCTGGCGAGCCAACAAGACCGTGCTCCTCGGATTGTCCTGACCAGCCACGACATCATCGAAGGAGTACACCAATGAGTCATGCGATGTTCGACGAACTCGCCAAGGCCAACCGCCCCCACCAGTTCGGCCTTCTGGAACACGCCACGAACCTGTTTAGGGCCAGCCCCGCCGTCACACATCTGTTGGTGAGGGGATCGCTGGCCTCCGGTACCGCCGACCGACTATCGGATGTCGACTTCGTTGTCGGCGTGGACGATTCTTCCTTTCCCGATTTCGTCGCGATCCTCGATGCGCTGGTGTCGGCCGACCTGGGCGGGATCCTCCCCGGATGGCGGGACAGCATCGTAGGAGACATGGGCGGGCTCGGCTACGTCTACCTGGTCGCCTGGGCCGACCGTCTCCAGCAGATCGATCTGTACGTGGTCCCCGGGAGTCGGATTGGTGAGTCGAGCGAGCACACGGCGGCCCGCCCGATCTTTGTCCGTGGCGTCGACAAGACCTACCAGCCTGACACCAGCGCGACCTCATTCGTCGCTCGGACTCTGGCCGAGCCGCGATCATGCACCGAATTGCTGATTGAGACGCTGGTGCTCGGGTATCTGATGCGAAAGCGGATCACCCGTGGCCAGCAGTTCATCGCCTACTCCGAGACACACCTGTTCAATACGGCGGCAATGAAACTGATCAAGACGGCGTTGGCCCCCACCTCCCGCTACTACGGCTGGTATCAGCTTCCAGAGGAAGTCGGATCAACACCGATTGGCAAGGAGTGTCTACGAGACCTCGCCGCGCTCATCTCCTCACCGACCATCCCCACGGCTGAGAGCTTGGCAGAGGGCCTGGATCGGGTTGTCGCTATCGCCGAGAGAGCGGCCCCCGAGTCTGTCGAGTCCCTGCGCCCTGCAATCGAGGCCTACCGCTTCTACCTGGGCTTGGCATGAGCTCGCACCTAACGGACACCTCTGCCTTGAGAGCCAGCTTCTTCGGCGGCGTCGTGCTGACGTCAGAACATGAGGAGCAGCTCGCGTACGGTATTGGTGCGGCGCTCGGAGGGGCCAACCTGTCCATACGTCACGGCGGGTACAACGGGCTGATGGAAGCGGCAGCTCGCGGCGCCGCCACTGCGGGAGGCCACGTAGTCGCCGTTACCCTGACCAACGTCGAGTGGGGCGCCTTCAACCCGCACATCACCAGCGCCATCCGCGTTCCCACCATGGGGGAACGGCTTCACCGGTTTCTCGACGACACCGATCTCGTCGTCGCTATGGGGGGAGGTGTGGGGACGCTACACGAACTCACCGCCGCTCTCTGGTACTCCGGCAACATCCGGGCCATCCCAGTGTGGCTCGCGGGCGACACCGCCCTGCGGCTGTTGACATTCCTGAAAGCCGAGCGCTGGTTGTTCGAATCGCCGACCAGGCCACTCGGGTTTCTCCGAGAGATTCCTGATCTGACCACTTTCGAACGGGAACTGGCGGCACTGCTGCGCGGGCTCGGTACCGAGAGAACCTGCGCTCGACTGCATTGTGGGCGTAGCCGATGACCATTCCCGGGAGCCTGCTGTCCCGTATCCGGAGAACAGCGTGCCAGCGTGGCCGGTTCCAGTTGCCTACGGGCCAAGTGATCGAAGAGTACTTCGATCAGTACCTGCTTGCCGCCGACCCGGCGTTGCTGGGTGACGTAGCAGCCGAGATGGCCCGCCGCGTGCCGATCGACACCGACACACTCGTTGGATTGGAGTTGGGCGGCATCCCGTTGACCGTAGCCCTCTCGGCAGCAACGGGCGTACCGGCCGGCTTCCTCCGGCGCGAGCCAAAGCAATACGGCACCTGTCGACAACTGGAGGGGTCGCCCATGGCAGGCAAGCGAGTAGTGCTGATCGATGACGTAGTGCGCTCCGGCTCACAGGTACTTCGGGCAACAGCGGCGCTGCGACGAGCGGGCGCCAATGTGACAGCGGCAGTCTGCGTGCTGGACCGCGAGCTCGACGGACCCGTACGCCTTGCCGGCGAACAGGTCCTGTTGCGGTCCTTGCTGACGGCCACCGACCTCGACACACGAGCCACGACAAGCGAACTGACCGACTGAACTACGGGAGCAGGCAGCATGGGAGTCGAGTACGCAGTGCTGTTCGATCTCGACGGCGTCATCATCGACACCCGCTCGGCGACATCGGAGGCACTACGGGTGGTGGCGACCGCCACGAGCGACCAGCCGGTGACGCCCGCAGCCGTTGACCGATGCGTCGCGCTGCCACCAGTGGACGCCCTGACGGCGCTCGGTGTCCAGGACGCATGCCGAGTCTACGAGCAGCGTTTCGACCACGCATTGGCCGACGCAGTGGGCCAACTGCGGGTGTTCGACGCAGTCGTTGCCGGCATGATCGAGCTGTCGAATGACGGGGTTGGCCTCGGCATCGTCACGGCCCAGGCACGCAGACGCCTGCCGTTCCTGCTGCCGACGGCAGTTGCCGATCTTGTCGACGTCGTCGTAGCCCACGAGGACGCCCTGCCGAAACCGGCTCCAGACGGCCTCCTTGCCGCGTGCGCTCAGCTCGGCGTTCGATCGACAAGGGCGCTCTTCCTCGGCGATACGGCAACCGACATCATCGCTGGCCGTGCCGCCCGTGTGCGCACCATTGGTGTGGGCTGGGGGTTCGTCACCCCCGAAGTGCTCCGGCGGGCTGGGGCCGACATCGTGCTGACCGAGCCTCACCAGGTCGGAAGTGGCCTACTGGCGCACCTCAAGGGTCGGCCAGGCCCCGAACTCGCTACTGACTGACGGTCTGCCCTATCGCTCGTGCCATCTCAGACAGTGCGTCTTCAGTAGCCAGCGGGTCCGTCCCGCCACCCTGGGCAATATCGGGCTTGCCCCCGCCCCCGCCCTTGAGGGCCTTCGTCGCGACTCGAACCAGGTCACCGGCCTTGAGCCCGCGCTGCCTGCCCTTCTCGTTGACCGCAGCCACGACGATCGGCTTGTCGTTCGCCAAGGTCGTCACCGCCACTACCACCGGACGCTCTGCGAGCCGGTCCCGGATATTGAGCACGAACTTACGCAACTCGTCGTTGCTCGCCGGCTCTGGCAGATGCCGCACCACCACGGAGACGCCACCGACATCCCTGACGCCCTCTACGAACTCGCCCGCTACCCGTTCCAAATGGAGGGCCCGAAGCCGGGCCACTTCCTTCTCTGCGTCGCGAAGCTGCTTGACCAGAACAGCAACGCGGTCACTGGCCTCACTGACCGGTACCTGAAGAACTTCCGAGATGTTCCGCACCAAGGCGCGTTCCTTTGCCAGGAAGCGATAGGCGTCCAGCCCGACATATCCCTCGATACGCCGCAAGCCGGACCCCACCGATGACTCGCCGATCACGATCAACGCATTGATCTGCGAGGACCGCTCGACATGCGTGCCGCCACACAGCTCGCGGGACCACGCACCGCCGATCTCGACAACCCGCACTTCCTCGTCGTAGGTCTCGCCGAACAGCGCGAGCGCACCCATCTCCCGCGCCTCAGGCACCGAGGTGTAGATCGCCCGAACCGGAAGATCCTGCTGAATGGCACGGTTAGAGACCTCCTCGACCTCGCTGCGGGTCTCCGACGACAAGCTGCCAGTCCACGAGAAGTCCAAGCGCAGAAAGCCCGGCTTGTTGTACGAGCCGGCCTGCAAAGCGTTCGGCCCGAGCACCTGCCGCAGGGCAGCGTGGACCACATGCGTACCCGAGTGCGCCTGGCGTGCTCCGAGCCGCCATTCCGAGTCAACTTTGGCCCACACCTGCTGCCCTTCGGTCAGGTCCCCGTGCCGTACCCGCACCTGGTGCACCCACAGCTTCCGGGCCACCTTCTGCACGTCCAGCACTTCCAGGTCCAGCCCGTCCGCGACGATTCGACCAGCGTCGCTGTCTTGCCCGCCCGACTCGGCGTAGAGGGGAGTCCGGTCGAGCACGACCTCAACAATGTCGCCCTCGACAGCTAGGGGAATACGCTCCCCTTCCCGGACGAGCCCCCTCACCGTGGCCTCACTCTCCAGAGTCTCGTAGCCGGTGAACTCGGTAGCACCGAATCGAAGGAGGTCACGATAGACACCCATATCGCTTCGACCAACTGCCTTGCGCGCTGCCGCGTCGGCCTTTGCACGCCCACGCTGCTCGGCCATCAGGCTGCGGAAGCCGTCCTCGTCCACCGTCAGGCCCTGCTCCTCGGCCATCTCCAAGGTCAGGTCAATAGGAAACCCATAAGTGTCGTGGAGCCGGAAGGCTTGGTCGCCGGGCACGACCGAGCCGTTGCTCTGGCGGACCTCGGCGGCCGCAAGGTCGAAGATCGCTGTGCCGGACTTCAGCGTCTGTGAGAACGCGGATTCCTCCGCAACGGCGACTCGGTCGATGCGGTCGTGCTCTCCGACCAGCTCGGGGTAGGTCGGGCTCATCACCTGCACAGTGCGCGTCACCAACTCGTGTACGACGGGGTCCTGTGAGCCCAGCAGACGCATCATGCGCACGGCGCGGCGGAGGATGCGGCGCAGGATGTAGCCGCGTCCCTCATTGGCGGGGGCCACGCCGTCGCCGATCAGCATCACGCTGGTCAAGATGTGGTCGGCCACCACTCGCAGCGCGACGTCGTCCTTGCGGGTCGTGCCGTACTTCGTGCTGCTCAACTCGGCGGCCAGCTCAAGGACCTGTCGGGTCGTATCGATGTCGAAGATCGTGTCCACATCTTGGAGTAGGGCGGCCATCCGCTCCAGGCCAAGGCCGGTGTCGATGTTCTTGGCGGGCAGATCGCCGACGATCGGATAGCCCTCCTTGGCCGCTCCTTCGCCACGAATGTTCTGCATGAACACGAGATTCCAGATCTCTAGGTAGCGCTCGTCATCGACGACGGGGCCGCCTTCGCGCCCGAACTCCGGGCCACGGTCGAAACAGATCTCCGAGCATGGGCCGCAGGGACCGGGCACACCCATCGACCAGAAGTTCTCGGCCATTCCCAGCCGCTGGATACGGTCGGCGGGCACACCAACAGAAGTGCGCCAGATGTGCTCGGCCTCGTCGTCGTCGGTGTAGACCGTGACCCACAGCCTGGACTCCGGCAGCCCCAGACCACCGTCAGTGACCGGCTTGGTCAGGAACTCCCAGGCGAAAGGAATCGCCTCCTCCTTGAAGTAGTCGCCAAAGGAGAAGTTGCCGAACATCTGGAAGAACGAACCGTGTCGGCTGGTCTTGCCGACTTCCTCGATGTCTACCGTGCGCACGCACTTCTGCACACTGGCCGCCCGAGCGTATGGCACGGGAGCCTCGCCCAGGAAGTACGGTTTGAACGGTGCCATTCCGGCGTTGATCAGCATCAGGGTCGGGTCGTCCGCGATCAGCGATGCCGATGGGACAACCGTGTGGCCGCGCTCCTCGAAGAAACGGAGCGCGCGGCTGCTGATCTCTGCCGACTGCATGGGGTTTACCTTCCAGGAATTCGGAACAGAACACGGACCTCGGCTTGGCGCCCTCGCGGCTTGACGGACTCGGCCGACGGCCGGTGTGCCAGCGTAATGGCTGGGGCACGGGCGTAGCCAACGACTTCGCAGAGGTCGGGTGCAGACTCGATCCAGCTCGTCGGCGCCGTCCGCAAGATCGCCACTACCTACCAGCGGAAGGGACAACCAGCGTCATGACCAGCGATGGAACCCAGATCATCCTGCTCAACGGTAGGCAGCAAGTCCTGATGTACCTCCGCGACGACAAACCCGAGATTCCCTACCCCGGAATGTGGTCACTCCTCGGCGGGATGCTCGAGCCCGACGAGTCCGCGGCAGAGTGCATCCGTCGCGAGATCGCAGAAGAGATCGGGATCACCCTCGATCCCGATCACGTCCGTCACATCCGTACTCGTGACTTGCACTACGGCGTGGAGCACACGTTCTTCGCGCCCGTCGACTTCGAGATCGACGACGTCGTACTCACCGAAGGACAACGTCTCGGCTGGTTCACCGAGTTTGAGGTCGCTACGACGAAACTGGCCTATGAGGACAACCAGATCCTCGCCGAGTTCTTCGCCTCCGGGCCACCTGGTCAAGCTCGCTCGTAGAGCACCCCATGTTGTCGCTCCATCGCTGCCTCGACGGACTCCACCAGCGCCGGATTCTCCACAAGCACACCGAGTTCGACGTTGCTCTGCTCGGCCGAGAAAGAGAAGTTGGCGCTGGTCAGCAACAGCAGCCGGTGGTCGACGGCAACGAACTTGGCGTGACTCACCAACGGTCGGCCGTCGGTTGCGATCCCGGAGCGGTAGACCTCATCCAGGATGAGGTCAGGGGTGACGGTGCGGCGCCGGCTCATGAGGGTTGTCGGGTCTTGATGTTTCGGGTAGGAGGCGGCTGGTTTACCCCGCGTTGACGAGTCGTTGGTAGGCGGCGAGTGTGCGAGGGTCGACGGGGTTGGGGTTCGGCGTAGCCTTGGTCGGCGTATATCCAGAGTCGTTGGGTGTCGCCGACGAGCATGTCGAGGACGCGGTCTTGGTCGCCGATGCTGCTGATGTAGTCAGCGAGGTCTTGGCGCCGGGCTGCGCAGATCACGTCGAGTTCGGGCCAGGCCCTGCGTGCCGTGGCGTATGCGCGGCGTTGTTGGTAGAACTTCAGGTCGGGCGCGGACCGCGCGATGTCGATCGCCGGGAGCACCAAGTCGACCATCTCCTGGCCGACGGTCACGGGAAGGAAATCGGTGAGGACCGCCCACTGATAGTGCCATTGGGTCTGCAGCCGGGCCTCCTCGAAGACCTGGGTCGTCAGCAGATCCGGCTGCCGCGACCTGATCAGGTCCACCTGGAGATTGTGGAAGCGCTGGACCAGGCTGTGCAGCGAGGCGACCACTTTGTTCTCGTCGTCGCGAGAGTCGCCGATCAGCGCGACGCCCTTGTCGTCGCGAAGCAGGTCGCGGCCGCGCCGGAGTCCACCGCGCCGGTCTGCCGGCGCCGATCGTGAAATGCATCCCGTCGTCCTCGTAGAACTCCGCGGAGTCACGCGGTCCGCCGCCGTACACCGAGTCGAGGTCGAATCGCGGCGTACGGCTGTTCACCTGGGTCGCCGGGTCGATCGCGCCGGACAGG
>JBOFJB010000497.1:0-2796 GCA_051650465.1 Dermatophilaceae bacterium
ACAGCACAGCGCTGCGCCCGCCGACCCGGAGACATCCAAGGAGATCGCTCGTGAAGAAGGACATTCATCCCGCGTACGTCGAGACCACGGTCACCTGTACCTGTGGCGCCACGTTCAGCACCCGGAGCACCGCCGAGAACGGCGCCATCCATGCCGATGTGTGCTCCAACTGCCACCCGTTCTACACGGGCAAGCAGAAGATCCTCGACACCGGTGGTCGAGTGGCTCGTTTCCAGGCCCGCTACGGCAAGCAGGCCGCCAAGTAGGACGTCCGACGCGCCGGTTTGCCTCGAGTCGAGGTGGGCCGGCGCGTCGCGTTGGTCAGGTGCGGGCCACGGCCGTCGCCTGACGTCGCGGTCCGCCCACCCTGCATCCGACCCGAGGAGCCCCGTTGTGCTGGAGTCCGCGCAGGCGCTCGTCGACGAGTACGCCGAACTCGAGCGGCGCATGGCCGACCCGGCGGTCGCGTCCGACCCTGAACGCCTGCGGGAGGTCGCCACGCGCTACGCCGCACTCGGCCCGGCGGTAACGGCGCATATCACGTGGGCGCGGGCCCGAGACGATCTCGCCGCCGCTCGCGAACTGGCTGCCGAGGACCCCGCTTTCGCTGCGGAACTACCGGCCCTCGAGGCGGCGTCGAGGGCGGCCGAGCAGCGCTTACGTCACCTTCTGCTGCCGCGCGACCCGGACGACGATCGCGACGTCATCCTCGAAGTCAAGGCGGGGGAGGGCGGTGAGGAGTCAGCATTGTTCGCCGGCGACCTGCTCCGCATGTATCTGCGGCACGCCGAGCGCCGGGGTTGGCGCACCGAGGTGCTCGACGCCACCGAGTCCGACCTCGGTGGCTATAAGGACGTGCGGGTTTCGGTGAAGGCCAAGGGCACCTCTCAACCCGGCGAGGCGCCGTGGGCGCGGATGAAGTACGAGGGCGGGGTGCACCGGGTCCAGCGGGTGCCGGTCACTGAGAGCCAGGGCCGGATCCACACCAGCGCGGCCGGCGTCTGGGTGATGCCTGAGGCCGAGGAGGTCGAGGTGAATCTCGAGCCGGGTGATCTGCGGGTCGATGTGTTTCGCTCCAGCGGGCCCGGCGGGCAAAGCGTCAACACCACCGACTCCGCGGTGCGTATCACCCACCTGCCGACCGGTCTCGTCGTGTCGTGCCAGAACGAGAAGAGCCAGTTGCAGAACCGTGAGGGCGCGATGCGGGTGTTGCGCGCCCGGCTGCACCAGGTCGCACAGGATGAGCGGGCCGCTGCTGACGCGAGCGCGCGCGCTAGTCAGGTGCGCACCGTCGATCGCTCGGAGCGCATCCGTACCTACAACTTCCCGGAGAATCGGATCAGCGACCACCGCACCGGCTACAAGGCGTACAACCTCGCCGTCGTGCTCGACGGCGACCTCGACCCGGTCGTCCAGTCGGCGCTCGACGCCGACGAGGCTGCTCGCCTCGCCGCCGTCGCCGAACGCTGAGCAAGGGATCCGGTTCGGATGACGCCGCCGCGGTGCACGTGGGGCATCGGGCCAGCCGCCGGCACCGGTGTCGGTGGCGGTGGCGGCGTGTGATGGCGGCCCGCTCAGCGCGACCGACGATCGCTGCGGCGGTGGCACATGCCCGCTTGGTGTTTCAGGAGACCGGCATCGTCTCCGCCGAGACGGACGCCGTCGAACTCGCGGCGTTCGCACTCGCTAGGGACCGCGCGACGGTGCGCCACCTGATGGTCCTGCGAGAGGCGACACCCCCGGGCTTCCTGGAGCGTTACGACCGCCTCGTCGAGGAGCGTCACGGCCGCGTCCCCCTGCAGCACCTCACCGGTCGGGCGTACTTCCGCAGGCTCACCCTCGCCGTCGGCCCCGGCGTGTTCGTGCCTCGACCGGAGACCGAGGTGGTGGTGGGCCTCGCGCTGAACGCGTGCCGCGGCATCCGTCATCCAGTGGTCCTTGATCTGTGCACCGGGTCAGGTGCGGTGGCGTTCTCGGTCAAGGACGAACGCCCCGACGCCGAGGTCCACGCTGTCGAACTGTCACCGGAGGCGCACGCCTGGGCGGAAATGAACCGGGCACGCCTGGGCCTCGATGTCGACCTGCGGTGTGGCGACGCGACGACGGCGTTCGCCGACCTCGAGGGCGTGGCCGATGTCGTCGTGAGTAACCCCCCGTATATCCCCGATGGCGCGGTTCCCGTGGACCCCGAGGTGCGCGATCACGACCCTGCGCTTGCGCTATACGGCAGATCGGCGGACGGCCTCGCGGTCCCGCTTGCGGTCGCCGCCCGCGCGGCGCTGCTGTTGCGCCCCGGGGGTGTGCTCGTCATGGAGCACGCGGACAGCCAGGGCGGGATGGTCGCGGCGGCGCTGGAGGCGTCCGGTCGGTGGGCCGAGACCGTCGACCACGCCGACCTCACAGGTCGCCCGCGCGCGGTGGTCGCGATCCGGCGTCGCCGGGGTGACGATCGCCCGGGCCAGTGAGGACCGGGATGACGATGACGGTCTGGACGGGGTGGCACCAGGCCGCTGGACGTGCGGTCGGCGCCGGGCCTCGTCGGATTCCTCGGCTGCCGGTGCGACCGGACCGGTCCGGCCGGTGCCGACGGTCCAGGTCTGGCCCGGCGCCGACGACCGGCCCGGTCCAGCCGGTACGTGGGTCGGCCCTAGGCTTTGGTTCATGAGCCCGGTCTTCGACTGCACCACCGCGTCCGGACGGCTCGACGCCATCCCCAAGGCGGCGGCTGGCGTGCGCGCGGGCAGCCTGGTCGTCATCCCTACCGACACGCTGTACGGCATCGGCGCCGACGCGTTC
>JBOFJB010000498.1:0-4200 GCA_051650465.1 Dermatophilaceae bacterium
GCGGCCAGGTTGCTCGCCAAGGACGCGGCCTGCTCGGTGTCCGTGGCGTAGGCGCCGAGGTAGCCGTCGGGCACGGATCCGCGGAGCTGCCCGCGCGGGTCGACCACGGCGATGGTCAGGTCGTGGTGGTGACTGGCGACCAGCTGGCCGAGCATCGAGCGGAGGGTCGTCGTCTTGCCGCTCTCGCGGTCGCCGAAGACGAGAAGATGGGCATCCTCGTCCGAGAGGTCGAGATAGACCTCGGCGTAGGTGTCCTCGGCGAGACCGAGCACGATCGGCGCTGCCCCTCCCCGACACCCAGCTGGCGACGGTGCCGGCGCGAGGTCCGCCAGCCGGACCTCGCGCGGTAGCAGCCGCACCGGTGCCGCTCGCTCTTCACGGGCCCTGGCTCGCGCGATCGTCTCGACCAGACCCTGCTCGGCCGCCCGGCTATCGGGACTGCGTCCGTCGCCGAGGGCCGCGACCGGCACCGCGAACTGGGCGAGGCGTCCGGCAGCGACGAGCGCCCGGCCCGGGTTGTCCTCGCCGATGTTGGCCGCAAGCCGACGATCGAGCACCGAGTCGAAAGGGTCGGCCAGTCGCAACTCGATCCGTCGGGCGATGCTGGTCTGCACTGTGGCCCGGAGATCGTGCCAGCGGGCCGCCGTGAGGATGACGTGCACGCCGAACGCCAGCCCTCGCCCGGCGAGGTCGACGAACCTGTCGTGAAGGTCGTCGTGGTCGGTCTTGACCGCGGCGTAGTTGTCGAGGAACACGAAGACGTCCGCCGCGCCGAACTCTGAGGTAGAGCCGGCAAGGACTGCATCGCGCAGTTCGTGAATCGAGGCGAACCGCCCGTCGACGACCGCCTGCTCCCGCCGGTTCACCTCGCCGAGCACCTCGTCGAGGATGCGGCGGGCGAGCGGGACATCGAGTCGCCCGGCGACCGAGCCGACGTTGGGGAGCCGGCCGAGACCGGACAGCGTGCCGCCGCCGAAGTCGATGGCATGGATCGCGACCGCACGAGCGGAGTGCGCCGCGCTGAGGGCGATGGCGATGGTTCGCAGCGCGGTGCTCTTGCCACTCTGTGGCGCGCCGAGGATACAGAGATGGCCGTACGCGCCGTCGAAGGACAGCGACAGCGGAACGGCGCGCTGCTCTCGGGGCAGGTCGAGGACGCCGACCTCAACCGGCCGGAGACCATCATCGCCGTTCCTGGTCCGATCGGCGACGAGCCTCGCCGAGTCGGTGCCGAGCCTGGTTTGTGCGATCGCGAACCGGGGCTCCCCGACGGCGGTGTCGCCTCGCCCGGTGGCTGCTCTCTCATGGACCGGCCCCAGCGCCACGGCAGTCGGAAGCGGCGGCAACCACACCTGGTGTGCGGCAGGTGCACCGGCGGCGACGATGCGTTCGACGCCCTTCTCAAGAAGCGTCGGGCCCTGCGTGTCGTCGTACGAGAACGCGGGCTTGACCTTCATCCCATGCCGGGCGAAACGTGACGTGCTGTTCCGCGGCGTCACCGGGTGCACCTCGGGAAGCGCACGGACCGGGGTCCGTGCGGACTGCTGGTATGGCGCGGAGACGTACGCGGCCTTGAACCGCTCGAAGATCGTCGTGTCGACCTTGAGGTAGCCCGAGCCCGGCAACGGTGGAAGCTCGAAAGCGTCCGGGACGCCGAGGACCGCACGAGACTCCTCGGCGTTGAACGTCCGTAGTGCCACGCGGTACGACAGGTGCCCCTCGAGACCGCGGATGCGGCCTTCGTCCAGGCGTTGCGAGGCGAGCAGTTGGTAGACCCCGAGCGAGCGGCCCTGCCGGCCGATCTGCTGGAAAAGGTCGGCGAGGTCCGGCTTCACCGAGAGCAGCTCGGCGAACTCGTCGACGATGACGAGCAGATGCGGCAGTGGCGCGAGGTCGGGCCGGCGGCTCCGGGCGCGGGCGTAGTCGTAGATGTTCGCCTGCAGGCCGGCGTCGTGGAGCAGCTGCATGCGCCGGGCGAGTTCGCCTCGCAGCGCGTCGTGCACGCGGTCGACCATGGCGAGGTCGGACTCGAGGTTGGTGATGACGCCGGCCACGTGCGGCAGACCCTCGAGCCCGGCGAAGGTGGCCCCGCCCTTGAAATCGACGAGCACCAGCGCGAGGTGCTCGGGGGTATGGCTGGCCGCCAGCGCGAGCACGATCGAGCGCAGCAGCTCGGATTTACCCGACCCGGTAGCGCCCACCAGCAGCCCGTGCGGGCCCATCCCGCCACGAGCCGACTCCTTGATGTCGAGCATGAGCGGCCGGCCGTCGTCGCGGACCCCGATCGGCACCCGGAGGAAGTCCCGCAACTCGCGCTCCCGCCATCCGTCATGAGCCGTCCAGCGAGACAGGTCAAGACCGAGGACCTGGCCGATGTCGGTGTCGGACACCAGCGGCTCGTCGATCACGGCGTCCGGCTCCGCGACCATCGGAGCGATGGCCCGAGCCACGACGTCGAGGTCGGCGGCGGTGACCGCATCGGGTGTGCCGGTCATCTCGAGGCCGGCGGCGGTGACCGTGACCTCGCCGCCGGCGACCACGACCCGCAGGTCGACTGCGGCCGGTTCGGCGGGCTCCGAGGCCACCAGCCGGACCACTGACACCCCCAACTCGTGCAGGGTGAACGAGGCGTCCGGCAGCCGCACGCCGGGGGTCGGTCCGCTGTCGCGTTCGTCGACGACCACGACGAGCCGGGTTGACGGGCGCCACGAGGCGCCGACCCGGCGACCGCGGGCCGCCTCGTCGATGCGCGCCCGGAGGTGACCGCGGATGTCGTCCTCGAGCTCGTCGTGGTCGGCAGCGAGCCAGCGGCGCGGCACCGCCCCTTCTCGCTCGTGCGGATCGAGCGCGTGCGGGAGCCACATCGCCGCAGCGAAGTCGGTGTCGAGCCGGGGTGACGCGATGGCGAGCCTGACCTCGAGCGGTGAGTGGGCGATGGCGAGCTGGACGAGGATGCCGCGGACCACCTCGAGCAGCGGCTCATCACCGTCGCCACTGCGGATGACGACCGACTCGTGGGCGAGCACGGGGACGGTGATCGGCTGATTGGACACCACCCGGTGGGCGGTCGCCAGGGCATTGGCGGCGCGTCGGCAGACCGGATCGGGCTCCTCCAGTGGCGACGGTGGTGCCGGGATGACGACCCGCAGCGAGTTCGACGCCGGGCCGAGGCCCACCCGGAGTTCGCCGAAGTCGGGGTCGCCGGGGCGCCGTTCGTACATCCGCCCGGTGCCGGCGAGACCCGCGATCACCCGCGGGTCGGGGTGTGCTCGTTCGCCGTAGCGGTGCTGAGCGGTGGCGGCCTCGTCGAGCACGTCACGCTGCTGCTCCAGATACTCCAGGTAACGTGACCTGCTCTCGCGGAACGTCTTTCGCTGCCCGGTGCGCGAGAACACGAACAACGCGACAGCGCCGCCGATCGTCGCGACGAGCATGATCATGCCGGCGAGCAAGAAGATCGGGTTGCCGTTCGCGACGAGGAACATCACCATGCCGAGCCCACCGAGCGCGGGCAGCAGCGTCTGGACGACTGACGTCCCGGCACCGGCCTGCGGGCTGACCGGGATCGCCGCCAGCACGAGGTCGTCCCCTGCCGGCTTCGCCGGCCCTGACCGCGGCGGACGGTGCACTATCTGCTGCACGGCGGTTCCCCTTTCCGGGCTGTCGGGTGGGCGACTGCCCGCCCCGGTGCGCGGACGGCGTCCCCGCTGTCGCGCCGCCGTGACCTGGCGACCCCCGGCAGCGTCCCTACACTGCTTGCGCGAGGATAGTACGACCGACGAGGAGGGCCCGACGGCGCTCTCGGGTGACGGAACGGGGCTGGGGCGAGTGTCGATGACAGCACGGGATGACGGGCGCGGGCTTACCCCGGACGAGGTCCGCGGGCGTCGGGGGCGGGACGATGCACCCGAGGAGCAGCGCCGGGTGCGTTCGTTCTCCAAGGTGAGCATCATCGGTCCGTCCTCCCACGGCGCATTGGCTGTTCCTGACGACATGCCGGTGCCGGCGCTGGCCAAGGAGGCCGCCGCCCTTCTCGGCGAGCCCGCCGGGCGGCGGTGGGCGATCGAGCATCCGACCGAGGGGGTGCTCGGTTGGCGGGACACCCTGGCCGGCCTGCACATCCGGGACGGTTCGGTGCTCTACCTGCGCCCTGACCGGGACGCGGCGACGCGGGCGCTCATCGACGACGTGGCGAGAACG
>JBOFJB010000499.1:0-6270 GCA_051650465.1 Dermatophilaceae bacterium
GCGCGCTGATCCGCCGCCGAGCCGTAGGCGTCGCGGATGTCCTGGCTGATCCGCATCGAGCAGAACTTCGGGCCGCACATCGAGCAGAAGTGCGCCGTCTTCGCCGGCTCCGCGGGCAGGGTCTCATCGTGGTACGCCATCGCGGTCTCCGGGTCGAGCGAGAGCGCGAACTGGTCGTGCCATCGGAACTCGAAGCGGGCCTTGCTCAGTGCGTCATCCCGCACCCTGGCACCCGGGTGACCCTTGGCCAGATCGGCCGCGTGCGCGGCGATCTTGTACGTGATGACGCCGGTCTTGACGTCGTCGCGGTCGGGCAGGCCGAGATGCTCCTTGGGGGTGACGTAGCAGAGCATCGCGGTGCCGTGTTGGGCGATGGTCGCGGCGCCGATGGCCGAGGTGATGTGGTCGTAGCCCGGCGCGATGTCGGTGACGAGCGGGCCGAGGGTGTAGAACGGCGCGCCGTGGCACCACTCCTGCTCGAGATCCACGTTCTCCTTCACCAGGTGCAGCGGGACGTGCCCGGGCCCCTCGACCATCACCTGGACATCGTGGGCCCAGGCACGCCGGGTCAGTTCTCCGAGGGTGCGTAGTTCGGCGAACTGGGCCTGGTCGTTCGCGTCGGCCACGGACCCGGGGGCGGAGCCCGTCGCCAAGGCTGACCGCGACGTCGTACCGCGCGAAGATCTCGCAGAGTTCGTCGAAATGGGTGTAAAGAAAAGACTCCTCGTGGTGGGCGAGGCACCAGCCGGCCATGATCGAGCCACCCCGGGAGACGATGCCGGTGACTCGATCGGCGGTCAGTGGCACGAAGGCGAGCCGGACGCCGGCGTGCACGGTCATGTAGTCCACGCCCTGCTCGCACTGCTCGATCACGGTGTCACGGAACACCTTCCAACTCAGGGCCGCGACATCCCCAGTGACTTTCTCGAGCGCCTGGTAGATCGGCACCGTGCCGATCGGCACCGGGCTGTTGCGGATGATCCACTTTCGCGTGGTGTGGATGTCGTCGCCGGTCGAGAGATCCATCACGGTGTCGGCCCCCCAGCGCGTCGCCCAGGAGAGTTTGTCCACCTCGTCGGCGATCGAGGAGGTCACCGCCGAGTTGCCGATGTTCGCGTTGACCTTGGTGAGGAAGGCCCGGCCGATGACCATCGGTTCCGACTCGGGGTGGTTGACGTTCGCCGGGATGATGGCGCGGCCGGCGGCCACCTCGTCACGCACGAACTCGGGGCTGCATCCCTCCCGCAGCGCGACGACACGCATCTCTGTGGTGATCTCCCCCCGACGCGCATAGCGCAGTTGAGTCACGGTCGCGCCCGATCTCCCACGCCGCAGCGCGCGTCGGTCACCACGCCACGCCATGCGGGGCGCGCCGCGATGCGTCACCGAGCGGCCGTCATCCGCCCGGATGCCGGTGCACCCGACGTACGTTTCGACGTCGCCGCGGGCCTCGATCCAGGCGGCGCGGTGCGGCGGAAGGCCGACCTCGGGATCGCTACCGGGCCCGGCGGTGCGGTAGACGAGTACGTCCTGGTTCGGGCTACCGTCGGGGCTGTCGGCCAGACTGATCGCCGTGACCGGGACGGCCACTCCGTCCTTGCTGACCGTGGCTGCGCGATGCTGCGGGTGGAGTTCGGGATGACGGGTACGCACGATGGCGGCTCCTCTTCCTTCGCCGGAATGACCCGGACAGGTTCGAACGGTCCGGACAGCAGCAGTCCGATCTCAGCCCGTGCTCGGGCACCCGTGGGGTGCCGCCTACGCTAGCCGACCAGTGAGGTTGCCCAGATGACCGGTCTGACCCCGGTAGTGCGCACGAGGTCGAGCGCGCATTCGGCACAGGTCACCTCGGAGAGCCGGGACGCACCTGTCGTCGCGCTGTCGATTGCCGGGAGCGACCCCTCCGGCGGCGCCGGCATCCAGGCCGACCTCAAGACGTTCGCCGCGCTCGGGGCCTACGGCGCGGGTGTGCTCACCGCACTCACCGCGCAGGCGACGACCGGGGTGACCGGAGTGCATCAGGTGCCGGCGGCGTTCGTCGAGGAGCAACTGCACACCCTTCTCGACGACGTCGCGGTCGACGCGGTGAAGATCGGGATGCTCGGCGACGGCGAGGTGGTCGCCGCCGTGGCACAGGTGGTGACCACGCACCAGGCGCTGCGGGACGTCCCGGTGGTCCTCGACCCGGTGATGGTCTCGACATCCGGCTCACGACTGCTCACCGACGATGCGGTGGCGGCGATGCGCACGCTGCTCCCGCACGTCTCCGTGATCACCCCCAACAGTGCGGAGGCGGCAGTGCTCCTCGATACCCGGCCCGCCGCCGACGTCCGCGCCCTGCACCAGCAGGCGCGGGCGCTGTACGAGTTGGGGGCGCGCCGGGTGCTCGTCACGGGCGGCCACCTTGACACGGAGCGAGCGACCGACGCCTGGTTCGACGACTCCGGGCCCCAAGAGTTGAGCGCACCCCGGGTGAGCACGCGCAACACGCACGGCACCGGGTGCACGCTGAGCTCGGCCCTCGCCGCGTTGCGCCCTCGGCATCCGGACTGGCCGACGGCCGCGCGCGCCGCCAAGGAGTACCTCGGCGGTGCGCTCACCGCGGCCGACGACCTCGACATCGGCGCCGGGCCCGGGCCGGTGCACCACGCCTGGGCGCAGCGGGATGCCGGCGTCGAGAAGGGGTGAGGACTGACCGCGCCCGACCTTGACGTGAGAAGGGCACGGTTCGCGGGTGTGCGGCACACCTTGCGAACCGCAGCCTTCCCGGATGGGGCGGAAAAGCCGGCCCAGGGGGGGGCGGGGGGCGGCGTCAGGTGAGGCCGTTGGCGGTGAGGAACTCCTCGGCGACGGCCTTCGGGTCCTTCTTGTCGATGTCGGTCTGCTTGAGCATGCCGGCGATCGCCTCGGTGGTGAGTTTCGCCGACACCGCGTCGAGCGCGGCCTGCACCTGGTCGGCCGTGTCGGCCCGCACGAGCGGCACGATGTTCTGCGACCCGAACAGCTTCTTGTCGTCCTCCAGGGTGACGAAGCCGTTGGCGGCGATGGCCGGGTCGGTGGAGAAGATGTTCGCGGCGTCGGCCTGGCCGTTCTTCAGGGCCTGCACGATGCCCTGCCCGGTGAGCGGCCGGAACGACGTGAACGTCACGCCGTAGGTCTTCTCGAGACCGGGCACGCCCTGCGGCCGCTCGGCGAACTCCGGTGGCGCCGTGAGGGTCAACTCGCCGGCCACCTTCGCGAGATCGGAGATCGTCGTGAGCGAGTACTTGTCGGCGGTCTCCTTGGTGACGTTGATCGAGTCGTTGTCCTCGGCGGCCGACTTCTCGAGCACGGTGAGCGTGTCGGGCACGACCTCTTTCGCCTTGGCGTAGACCTCGTCAGGGTCGGTGCCGGTGAACGCCTTGTCGTAGAACAGCGCCAGGGCGCCGGTGTACTCCGGGAAGACCTGGATGGAGTCGTCCTCCAACGCCCGCAGATACACCTCGCGAGAGCCGATGTTGGTCTTGGTCGACGCGTCGATGTCCTTGGCGCGCAACGCCCCCGCGTAGATCTCGGCGAGCAGGGTCGACTCGGAGAAGTTGGCTCCACCGACGACGACCGAACCGGATGACGTCTCGCCGCCGCCCGAGGTCGCGGTGTCGGACGCGAGCGGGTCGCTGCCGCCGCCACAGGCCGTGAGCCCGACGACGGAGGCGGCCGCAAGGGCGGCTAACAGAGTCCTGCGCTTCATCACAGTGGTCCTTTCGGGGAGGGTTCCTGACGAGGTCGATGTGGCTCGTTACCGGCGCTTGCGCTGTCGGGACTGCGACCGCTAGCACCGTCATCGGCACCGCGACGACCAGCACCGCCATCGGCCAGGCCAGCACCGCCGGCATCTCGATCGTCTCGCACCCGGCCGGCACGGCCCCGGCTGCCCCCGATACCGGCCGACACGCTGCGTCGTTGGACGAGGGCGAGCCCGGCGTCGAGCAGCACCGCGAGGGCCGCGACGAGCACCGCCCCGCCGGCGGTCCGTGGGTAGTCGCTCAGCGCGATCCCGTCGACGAGGTAACGGCCCAGGCCACCCAGCCCTACGTAGGCGGCAATCGTGGCGGTGGCCACCACCTGCAGGGTCGCGGCACGCACACCGGAGAACAGCAACGGCAGCGCGCCGGGCAGTTCGACCTGCAGCAGTTGCTGCACCGGCGTCATCCCCACGCCTCGCGCGGCATCCCGAACTCCGGGGTCGACGTTCTCGATGCCGGCGTACGCGCCGGCGAGCAGCGGCGGTACGGCGAGCAGCACGAGCACGACGATGCTCGGCAGCGTGAACGCCAACTCGCCGGTGACGAGCGGCCCCAGCCACAGCACCACCACGAAGAGCAGGCCGAGCGTCGGGACGGCGCGCAGCGAGTTGGCCGCGGTGACCAGCCACCGACCCCGCCCGCTGTGCCCCACCCACAGCCCGACGGGGATCGCGATCGCCGCGGCGATGACCAGCACCACCGCGGTGTACCGCACGTGCTCGAGAAGCCGGTGCGGGATGCCGTCCGCGCCCGACCAGTTGGCCGGGTCGGTGAACCACGACAGCAGCGACGGGATCACCGGTCACCCCCGGCTGCGGTGACCGGTGACTGGGCGCGCTGCCACGGTGTCAATGCCCGGCCGGTGAGAACGATGATCCCGTCGAGGAGCACCGCGAGCAGGACGCAGCCGAGGACGCCGGTGGCGAGCTCGCCCCAGATGACCCGGTTGAAGCCGTCGACGAGCAGGTCACCGAGTTGCGAGACCCCGATCAGTGAGGCGACCGAGACGATGCTGACGTTGCTCACCGCCGCCACCCGCAACCCGGCCGCGATCACCGGCACGGCAAGCGGCAGTTCCACCCCGAGAAGTCGGCGAACTCCCCGGTAGCCCATGGCTTGCGCGGCCGCCGCCACCTCCGGAGGCACCGCACGAAGCCCGTCCGCGACGGTGCGCACCAGCAGCGCCACGGTGTAGATCGTCATGGCGAGCACGACGTTGAGTGGGTCGAGAATTTTGGTCCCGACCAGCAGGGGCATCACGACGAACAACGCCAACGACGGGATGGTGTAGAGCAGCCCGGTGGTGGTGAGGATGGTCGGGTAGGCGCGTGGCCACCGGGTGGCCAGCCAGCCGAGCGGGACCGCGACGACCAGCCCGACGACCAGGGGAATGCCGGCGAGCCAGAGGTGCGCCACGGCAAGGTCGGCGACGGTGCGCCAACTGTCGGCAAACCAGGTCATCGGATGTCGCCCACGTCAGGCCACGCCTTCGTCATCCGCCGGTTTGGCGGCACCACCACGCACCGGGTCGCCGTGGTCGCGTTCGGGCCGATCGGCATCCTCGATGGCGGCGAGCACCTCCGGCGCCAGCACGGTGCCCACCAGTGCCCCGGTGTCGTCGACGAGCACCCCGCGCCGGCTCGGTGACGACAACGCCGCGTCGAGCACGGACCGCAGCGAACCGGTGGCCCGCGCGGCCGTGCCGCCACGGTGCAGGTCGCGCTGCTCGGCCGGCCGCGCGCCGACCCGCGCTGGCTCGACCCACCCCAAGGGGCGACGGTCGTCATCCACGACCAGTTGCCACGACCCGGCGGTCGCGTCGGGCACCTCCCCGAGCACCACGGCACGCTCCTGGTGAAGTGGGAGCCGCGGCGACGGGTGGAACTGCAGCGCACGGTAGCCGCGGTCGCGCCCGACGAAGTCGGCAACGAAGTCGTCGGCGGGGTGCGCCAGCAGGTAGGCCGGCTCGGCGAGTTGCGCGAGACGCCCGCCGACCCGCAGCACGGCCACCTGATCGCCGAGCCTGAGTGCTTCGTCGATGTCGTGGGTCACGAACACGATGGTCTTGCCCAACTCGCCTTGGAGGCGCAGGAGTTCGTCCTGGAGTTGCTCGCGCACCACCGGGTCGACGGCGGAGAACGGCTCGTCCATCAGCAGCACCGGCGGGTCGGCGGCGAGCGCCCGGGCGACCCCGACCCGCTGCTGCTGCCCGCCGGAGAGTTGCGCCGGGTAGCGGTCGGCAAGCTCGGGCGTGAGGCCGACCCGCTCCAGCAACTCACGCGAACGCTCGCGGGTGCGGGCCTTGCTCCAGCCGAGCAGCCGCGGCACGGTGCCGACGTTCGCGATCACGGTGCGGTGCGGGAACAACCCGGCCGACTGGATGACGTACCCGATGCCGCGGCGCAACTCGGCGGGCTTCATCCGGCCGGTGTCCTTGCCGTCGAGGCTGACGCCGCCCCGGGTGGGCTCGACCATCCGGTTGACC
>JBOFJB010000500.1:0-6565 GCA_051650465.1 Dermatophilaceae bacterium
CCGGTGAGGAGGATGCGCACGAGCGCCAGTCTGCCGCTCACCAGGAAGCACCCGGATGCCGCCACTAGCCTGGCCGGTATGACGCCTGGAGGGGAACCGCGGCTGGCTGCAGAACAACGCGCCCGAGCCCTCATCGACCAGCAGCTCGAGGCGGCGGGGTGGCACGTCCACGACATCGCCACCGCCGACCTCTTCACCGGCCAGGGTGTGGCGCTGCGCGAGAAGACCATGAAGAAGGGCCACGGCCGGGCCGACTACCTGTTGTACGTCGACCGTCGAGTGGTCGGGGTGATCGAGGCCAAGCCGCAGGGGGTCGCCCTCAGCGGGGTCGAGTGGCAGTCAGCGAAGTACGCCACCGGCCTGAACGACGCCCAGCGCGCCCGCGCGGTCACCGTGGACGGGCGGCTGCCGTTCGTGGTCGAGGCCAACGGCTCGGAGACCTACCTCACCAACGGCTACGACCCGGAGCCTCGGGCCCGGCGCCTGTTCGCGGTACCGCGCCCCGAGACTCTCGCCCGCGTCATCCGCGATGCTGCGGCGGATGCCGCCAACCCCACCTGGCGCGCGAAGGTGCGCCACCTCCCCCCGTTGGACCCCACACCGTTGCGCAGCGCGCAGGTCACCGCCATTGACGGCATCGAACGCTCCCTCGCCGGCGACCGTTTCGACCGGTCCCTCGTGCAGATGGCGACCGGCGCCGGCAAGACGTACACCGCGGTCACCGCCGCGTACCGGCTGCTCACCCACGGCGGGTTCCAGCGGGTGCTGTTCCTCGTCGACCGCACCAACCTCGGCAAGCAGACTTACTCCGAGTTCGAGAGATACCGCGCACCGGGCGACGGGCGCCTGTTCACCGAGATCTACGACGTCGACAAACTCACCTCAACCGGACTGGTCGCGTCGAGCAGCGTCGTCATCTCCACGATCCAGCGCGTGCATCTGGCGTTGCGGGGCACCGAGATTCCGGATGCCGACGACGCCGGCCTCGACGCGTATGTGCCCAACACCCCGGTCACCGTGGGGTACCAGTCGGAGCTGCCACCGGAGGCGTTCGACCTGGTGATCGTGGACGAGGCGCACCGATCGATCTACGGGGTGTGGCGCGGCGTCCTGGAGTACTTCGACGCGCACATCGTGGGGTTGACCGCGACGCCCGGGAAGCAGACGTTCGCGTTCTTCCGGCAGAACCTCGTCTCGGAGTACACCTACCCGCAGTCGGTGGCCGACCTGGTCAACGTCGACTTCGACATCTACCGCATCCGCACCGAGGTCAGCGAGCGCGGTGGCCGGGTCGAGGCCGGCACCATCGTGCCGAAGGTCGACCGGCGCACGCGCGCAACGCGATACGAGGAACTGGAGGAGGATCTCGACTACACACACCGTCAGCTCGACCGGGCGGTCACCTCGACGCATCAGATCCGGCTGGTGCTGGAGACCTTCCGGGACCGGCTGTTCACCGAGATCTTCCCGGGCCGCCGCGAGGTGCCCAAGACGTTGATCTTCGCCAAGGATGACGCGCACGCCGAGGAGATCGTCCGGTGCGTGCGCGACGTGTTCGGCCGGGGTAACGCGTTCGCGGCCAAGATCACCTATGCCGCGAAGGACGCGGGCGGCCAGCTCCAGGCGTTCCGCAACAGCCCGGACCTGCGGGTCGCGGTGACCGTGGACATGATCGCCACCGGCACTGACGTCAAACCCATCGAGTGCGTGTTCTTCCTGCGTGACGTGCGCTCGAAGCAGTACTTCGAGCAGATGAAGGGCCGCGGGTGTCGCACCATCCCCGAGGCCGACTTCCGTGCGGTCACCCCGGATGCCACGGCCAAGACCCGCTTCGTCATCGTGGATGCCGTGGGCGTCACCGAGCACGATTTCGTCGACCCACCGCTGAACCGCGTCACGGGTGTGTCGATGACGCACCTGCTCCGCAAGGCGGCGGCGCTGGATCTGACCGAGGGCGAGACGGCCACGCTCGCCTCGCGCCTCGGCAAGCTGGAGCTCGACCTCACCCCGGCCGAGCGCGCCGAGTTGGATGCCGTGGCCGGCATGCCGGTGGGTGACATCGTGCGCGGGCTGGTCGCGGCGGTCGACCCGGACGCGCAGGCGGCGGCCCTGGCCGGGGCGGCCGACCCGGATGCCGCCCTGGTCGCCCTGCTGGATCGAGCGGTGCAGCCGATAGCCGCGAATCCGGCGCTGCGCGAACGGATTATCGAATTGCGGGCGATGCACGACCGAGTCATTGACGAGGTCACCCGCGACGTGCTGCTCGACGCGCACGGCGTGGTCGACACCGCGCGGGCGCGCTCGATGGTCGAGTCGTGGCGCTCCTACCTGGAGCAGCATCGCGACGAGATCACCGCCATCCAGCTGGTGCAGGAGTCCGGTGAGCGGCGGGTAGCGTTCGCCGACGTGCAACAGCTCGCCGACCGCATCCAGCGCCCGCCGCATCACTGGACCACCGAACTGCTGTGGGGTGCGTATGAAGCGGTGGATGCCGGGCGGGTGCGCCGCAGCGAGCAGCACACCCTGACTGATTTGGTGTCGCTGTTGCGGTACACGACCGGGGTGGATGACGAGCTGGTCCCGTACGCGGATCGGGTGCGCGAGCGGTATGCCGGGTGGTTGGCGCAGCAGTCGCAGGGCGGGGTGGAGTTCTCGGCCCTGGAGCGGTGGTGGCTGGACCGGATGGTCGAGGTGATCGCGACCTCGGCCGGTATCGCCCCGGACGATCTGGATGACGCGCCGTTCACCGAGCGCGGCGGTGTGGATGGCGCGCTGCGCGACCTCGGCCCCACCCGCGCCCCCGAGCTGCTGCGCTCTCTCAACCACGAGCTCACCGCATGAGTGATCCTCACGCTTGGAGCGAAGCGCCTCTTGGACAGGTGTGTCGCATCGTCTCTGGCGCCACCCCTAAGACAGGCCAAACTGCTTACTGGGGAGGGGATGTCCCGTGGGTTACGCCGAATGACATGTCCAAGGATCGGTCGCAGGTGCTGTTCAGCGGCGACCGTAGCCTATCGACCGCTGGCTACGCGTCATGCAGCGCCACGACCTTTCCGCGTGGTTCGGTCATGGTCAGTTCGCGCGCTCCGATCGGCTACGTGGCGATCGCAGGCACAGAAATGTGCACCAACCAGGGGTGCAAGACAGCCACACCACCGGACTACATCGACTCAAAGTACCTGTACTGGTATCTCATTGCGGCGAAGCGGGATCTAGAAGCACGAGCGAGTGGCACAACATTCAAAGAGGTCTCCGCGAGAGTCTTTGGCGAGACGGTCTTTCGTTGGCCCGCCTTGGACGAGCAGCGGCGGATCGTCGAGATCCTCGAAGACCACCTCTCCCGCCTCGACGCCGCCTCCGATCTGTTGGCGCGCTCAAAGTTGCGATTGTCCGCGCTCCGCAGGAGTGCCCTCTGGCGATTCTTCGGTGCTCATGACGGCGACTTGGCGCCATTGTCACGGCTGGTGCGAGGTATCGAAGCGGGGAAGTCCCTGGGCAGCAGTAGCGGCCCTGCCCGTGAAGGCGAGTGGGGCATCATCAAGGTCAGTGCGATGACCTGGGGCGAGTTCGATCCGACCGAGAACAAGGCAATCTCGGCCGAGGCCGCGAATGCTTCCTACGAGATCCGTCCCGGCGACCTGCTGCTGAGCCGCGCCAACACCTCCGAGCACGTCGGCGCCAGCGTCCTCGTCCGTGATGCGCCTCGCCACCTGCTGCTGAGTGACAAGAGCCTGCGCCTTCTGCCGCACAGTTCGGTTCAGCCCGAATGGCTTTGGCGAGTCCTACAGAGCCCCGACGTCAGGAGTCAGATATCTGCCAAGGCGACCGGGACCAAGGACTCGATGCGCAACATCTCACAAGGCGCGTTGCTCAATGTGCTGGTCCCAACGCTTGATGAGCGCGACCAGCGCGCGGACCTTGCCGCATTCGAGGCAATCGACGCCGAGCGTGAACGAATGGCTTCAGCGACATCCGGCACGTTGGTGCGAGCGCACTCGCTGCGGCGGGCGCTGCTGTCGGCGGCGTTCTCGGGGCGGCTGACCGGGCGCAGTACCGACGCCGAGGTGATCGAGGAGCAGGCCGAACTCATGGACACCCTCTGGTGAGCCGAGCCGTCGTCATTCCGATGCACACCACGGAAGGCGCCGTGGATCGCTGCGCCGGAAACGGCATCCCGACACGGTGGGAGGGTCGATGCCATACGACCTGACCAACCGGCTGGTGATCGGGATCGCGTCGAGTGCGCTCTTCGACCTGGCCGAGGGCGACAAGGTGTTCAGGCGCGACGGTGAGGAGGCGTATCGCAAGCATCAGGAGAAGCACCTTGATGACGCCCTCTCCCCGGGTGTTGCGTTCCCGTTTGTGCATCGGCTGCTCTCGCTGAACGACCTGGCGGACGCCGACAACCCGGTCGTCGAGGTGATCGTGCTGTCCCGCAACGACCCTGACACCGGGTTGCGCGTGATGCGCTCCATCAGTGCGCATGACTTGAGCATCACCCGGGCGATCTTCATGCAGGGCCGATCGCCCTACCGGTTCATGCCGGCCCTCAACATGTCGCTCTTCCTGTCGGCCGACGAGGGCGACGTTCGCGAGGCCATCGGCAAGGGTCTGCCCGCTGGCCGCGTGCTCGACACCGCGTACGTCGACGAGCCCGAGGACCGTGACCTGCGCATCGCGTTCGACTTCGACGGTGTGCTCGCCGACGACTCGTCCGAGCGGGTGTTCCGGGAGAACGACCTGGCCGGGTTCCAGGACCACGAGATGACCAACGTCGCCACTTCGCACGACGCCGGACCGCTGCGCGACTTCCTCGCCAACGTCAACCGCATCCAGCGGATCGAGGAGGGCCGGCACCGCGAGGACCCGAGTTACCGTACCCGGGTTCACGTGTCGATCCTGACCGCACGGAACGCCCCGACGCACGAGCGCGCCATTCTCAGCCTCAAGAAGTGGGGCGTCACCGTGAACGATGCGTTCTTCCTCGGCGGCATCGACAAGGGCGCCATCACGCAGGTGCTCAAGCCACACATCTTCTTCGACGACCAGAAGACTCACGTCGAGTCCACCTCGCACACGGCGCCCAGCGTTCACGTGCCGTTCGGTGTTGCGAACCACCCAGCCGATCATGACCCCGACGCAAAGGACGACGAGGGTCGCTGACACCGCCATCCTCTAGAACCAGACGTACGCTCGATATATCCTGGCCGCTCGCCGTCGCTGGGTTGATCGACTGCGCACCTGTCACACTCGTGCCAGGTTGACCTACGGAGGTGTCGGCGATGTCCCACCAGCTTGAGCTGCGGCTGATCGACGCCTCGTTCCCCGATGGTGAGATCCCGCTCTCCGACCTCAGCGCCATCGCCACCAGCCTGCAGGAACTGCACCTGCGCATCGCTCGGCTCAGCCTCGACGCCGAGCGGCGTGGGCGCCCGAACCACGTTGTCGCGCAGGCCAGTCAGTTGCGGCTGACCGGCGTGGCCACAAGCAGCACGAGCCTCCTCATCTCGCGAAGTGAACCGGGGACGCTCGACCGCGGATCCGTCGAACTCGCCGACCTCGACGCGAAGTTCGCCGACATCATCCGAGGTGTCGCCGACGACGCCCGGCCCGACTGGGTCACCGACAGCGTCGCCGAGAGCGCCGCCAAACTGGTCGAAGCCTTCAAGGCGGCCGCCCCATCGGTCGACGCGTGGATCGGCGCCGACCCACCCGTCGCATCGTCCGAGACCGCATCCATCGTGAGACGTGGCGAACTCGCCCCGAGCCGACGAAGGCCAGCGAGGTTGTGATGTCGGGCATCCTCGAAGCGGTCGACCTTCGGCCGGGGGGCAAGTTCAGGCTCATCGATGACATCGGCAACCGCATCACGCTCGACCAAGTGCCGCAGCCAGAAGCGGTCGCCCACCTCATCGGGCGCCGGGTCAGTGCAGTGGGCCCAGCGACCACCGACGTCGTCGGTCGGGTCCGTTCAGTGACCAACCCGGCAATCACCGATACGCCAGTCCCGGAGAGTTGGCGTATGCACGCCAACGCCGACCTCACAGCCGAGTTGGCGAAGCCCGGTCCGGTGCCCGGCGGAGGTGCCGAGTTCACCGACGAGGAGTACGCGGAGTTCCTGAGTTTTCTCAAGACATGACGGTCGCGACGACCATGAGCCTCGTGGTGGTGGACACCGACGTGTGGAGCCACTTGTTCGCGAACAAGAAGCGCGACCATCCGATGCTCCCGTCCTGGCATGCGCTCCTCACGGGCAAGACGATTGCCATCGCCAGCCAGACTCGGGCTGAGGTTCACTCCGGCCTGCTCGGGAGCAACCTCGGCACCCGACGCTCCGATGACGTCCGGTCGACGCGGCAGACCTCGCGCCGGAGCGCCGAGGCACGGACCGCCGCGCTGATGTTGATCAGATCACGCGAGCGAGCGGGGCGGCGATGACCGTAGTTGATAAGATCCATTCGCCACTCGAATCACTGATCAACTGGGAGTGTCGTGTCCCGAGGCAGGCCGTCGCGAACCACCATCTACTCGCGGCTGGATGCTGCGCTGGCCGAGCTCCGAGACC